>NZ_JBFULH010000690.1:0-2003 GCF_056400445.1 Pseudomonas sp. P5_B2
CTTCGTTTTCCGGGGTGGCGAGGTGGCTGAATTCGCGCTGGGCGCTRAGGCGCAGGCCCAGGTTGCGTGACAAATCCCACTGCTGATTCRGGCTGATGCTACGGCGCACTTCACCATTAGTGAAGAAATCGCCTTTGGTCTCCAGACTGAAATTACCCAGCGGGTTTTTCCACAGCACCCCGGTATTGACGCCTGCGGCCGGGGCGATGAAACCGGCGAAGTCGTTGTTGTGTTCAATGCGCGCGGTACCCAAGGCAAAACCGAGCATGTCGTCGCCCAGTTGCCAGGTACCGCCGCCACCGCCATTGATGTGGCTGACCAGGGTTTCGTCATCATGTTTGCCCGGCACGCGTTCCAGGCCGCCAGTCACCTGCCACGACAGCGGTTGCAGCAGCTCGCTGCGCGGGGTGAAGGAGCGAATCGTTGCCAGATCAAGCTGTTGAAACTGCCAGTGATTGCCTTCGTACTGGCGTAGTTTCATTTGCAGGATTTCAATTTGAGCGCCGAGCGGGAAGCTCTCGGCGTTGTCGTTGAGATCGTGATAGGCCATGCGCAGGCCGTATTCGCCGAAGGCCTTGTCTCCCCGGGTGCCGACACCCGCCTGCCAGGTGCGCGATTCATGACCGTCCTCGGGTAAGCCTGGTTGCGGGATATCCAGTTCCGGTGCTGGGTTCTGGTTGATCGCCCGAAGTAATTCGAAACTGCGCTGAGCCTGTGCCGGGTCGCGTTCCTGTCCATTGGCACGGTAGCGTTCCAGACGATAGGCCGCGTCGATGATCAGCGCCTGGCGTTCGCGCGGTTGCGCCTTGAAAGCGGGCGCTTGCAGTTGCTTCTGGTCGGCGCTGACTTTCAACACCCATTGCAATTCACCAGGGTTCAAAGGCTCCGCACGACTCAACAACTCACGCTCGCGGGACGGGCGATATTCAATCGACTCCACCAAGCCGGCTTCTTTCACGGCTTTGACGGTGTCGGTAGGAATCGCGGTCAGCGGGAATTGCTCAGTCAGGCGCAGACTGGGGCGCGCCACCTGCAGCAACTCAAGCAAGCGATAGGAGCAGTTTTCGTCGAAGAAGAAATAGTCGAACCGGACCTGCTTCAGCTCCCAGACATGTTCGACCATGCGTTCGGTTTCTGGCGGGGTCAGGTTCAGCCGGTACTCCCACAAATCACGATTTTCGAGGCTGCGGTATTCCGAGAGCTTTTCCTGATAGGGCACCAGGGAAAAAAGCCCCGGATAACCGCCCATCAAGCCTTTCCAGGCAAAGAGAATGCTGTTGTCCGAACCTTCCATGAAAGCGCCGAAGTTGATGGCGTAACTGAGCAGGGCCGTGTGGTCGCTTTGCACATCCGCCTGGTCAATGCGCAGCAACGTGTGGCCGAACATCGATGACGGACTGTTCAAGTACGCCGCCGGGAAAATCATCACCGCACTGTGGGGCGAGACGTCCTTGAACCATTGCTTGAACTCAGTGCAGGCAGGCGTCGGCAGACCGGTCAGGTTGAGCTGCGCCTTCAACCAGCGGGTACGGGCCGGATAGACGCATTGGGCGTGCTGTTCGCCGGCGCTGGCCGGGGCGTACAACGCTTGCACGGTTGCGGCCAGTTCGCGGTCGGGGTGTTCATTGCCGTCGGGCGCCAGGAAGAACGCCTTGTCGCTGATATAGCTGCGCCAGCCGCCGAGCTTGGCGGTTTCGTAGTGTCCCAGGGAAATCCAGAAGGGGTCATTGGCCAGTTGCTGCAAACGTTGAGGGTCGATGTGCGGCGCAGCAGACAGCGGGGCGCAGACACAGAGCGCCAGCCAGGCAAAGCGTTTGAGCATAGTGGGCAACTTAATTCGAAAAAAAACAAAGACCCAAAGAGGGGCGGGCCAAAAAAACAAATCCGCTCCCCGAAGGGAGCGGGCGAGTCGAGCTTAAGCTTGAGTGGCGTACTTGGCCAGACGCGGATCGCTCTTCAGAACGGCCAGGGTGTTGGTATGCACGTCTTCAGCGGTCACGTCC
>NZ_JBFULH010000691.1:0-1996 GCF_056400445.1 Pseudomonas sp. P5_B2
GACCGAAGCGGCCGAATTCGCGCAGAACGACAAGGGCGCCGCCGCCGACACTTATATCCGCGTCACCAAGGCGAAAATCGATCGCGCCGCGTTGCTGAAAATCATCGACAACCCGCAGTTCGAATTCAGCATCACGCCAAAAAATACTTATCCACTGGCCGAGTTCCTCTACCGCGTCGGTGCGATCAAAAACAAACCGGATTCGTGGAAGGACTACTTCTTCCAGGACACCAAACCGCTACAAGGGAGCTGATCGTCATGAACGCCCTTTTGCAAGGCCACACGGTCAGCAAACCTACCGCTACAGCCCAGGCGCTGCTGTCGGTCGACAACGTCAGCCTCGAATACCGCACGCCGCAGCGTGTGGTTCGAGCGACCCATCAAGTCAGTTTTGAAATCGATCCGGCGGACCGTTTTGTGCTGCTCGGCCCGTCCGGTTGCGGCAAATCGACCTTGCTCAAAGCGGTTGCAGGGTTCATTCAGCCTTGTGAAGGCGAGATTCGTCTTCAGGGGCAGACTGTGCATGCACCGGGGCCTGACCGGATCGTGGTGTTTCAGGAGTTCGACCAGCTGCCACCGTGGAAAACCGTCAAACAGAACGTGATGTTTCCGCTGCTGGCGTCCAAAACGCTGAAACGTAAAGAGGCAGAAGAACGAGCGCTGCATTATTTGGAGAAGGTGGGGCTGGCGGCGTTTGCCGATGCCTATCCGCATACCTTGTCCGGCGGTATGAAAGCGCGAGTCGCCATCGCTCGTGCCTTGGCGATGCAACCGAAAATCCTCCTGATGGACGAACCCTTCGCCGCCCTCGATGCGCTGACCCGGCGCAAGATGCAGGAAGAATTACTGCTGCTCTGGGAGGAGGTGCGTTTCACGCTGCTGTTCGTCACGCACTCCATCGAAGAGGCGCTAGTGGTGGGCAATCGCATTCTGTTGTTGTCGCCGCACCCGGGTCGGGTACGAGCGGAAGTGCACAGCCATCAATACGATTTGCACAGCCTCGGTGGCGTTGCGTTTCAGGAATCGGCGCGACGGATTCATCGGTTGTTGTTCGATGAAGGTCAATCTCCGGAAACCGAGCGTGAGCTGGATTTCTCCGATATTCGCATCGCTTATTGAGCCATTGAGAGGATTGCCCGATGAGCCATTTATCATCTGCGCGTGAAGAGTTCGAAACCGTTTTACAGCCGTTGACCAGCGTACCGCTGGAGCGTGAATTGCCGCTCGGCCAGCGCCTCTGGCAACAGGGCTGGATTCGTAAAAGCCTGATCCTGATTTTGCTCGTGGTGCTGTGGGAAGTGGTCGCCCGTGTTCAAAACAACGACCTGCTGCTGCCCAGTTTTGTGCAAACCACCAGCGCGCTGTATGACGGCCTGCTCAGTGGTGAACTGCTGGGCAAGGTCTGGATTTCGTTGGTGGTGTTGCTCAAGGGTTACCTGATCGGCATCGTCCTGGCATTTGCCCTGACCACATTGGCAGTGTCGACCCAGTTTGGTCGCGACCTGTTGAGCACATTGACCTCGATGTTCAACCCGCTGCCAGCGATTGCGTTGTTGCCACTGGCACTGTTGTGGTTCGGCCTGGGGCAAAACAGCCTGATTTTCGTACTGGTGCACTCGGTGCTTTGGGCCTTGGCCTTGAACACTTATGCCGGGTTTCTCGGGGTCTCGGAAACCCTGCGCATGGCCGGGCGCAACTACGGCCTCAAGGGCATGCGGTTCGTGCTGTTCATCCTGATCCCGGCCGCGTTGCCGTCGATTCTTGCCGGTTTGAAAATCGGCTGGGCCTTTGCCTGGCGCACGTTGATCGCCGCGGAATTGGTGTTTGGCGCAACCAGCGGCAAGGGTGGGTTGGGCTGGTACATTTTCCAGAACCGCAATGAGCTKTACACCGACAAGGTCTTTGCCGGGTTGGCGGTGGTGATCCTGATCGGGTTGCTGGTGGAGAACCTGGTGTTCGATACGCTGGAGCGCGTGACCGTCAAGCGGTGGGGGAT
>NZ_JBFULH010000692.1:0-1994 GCF_056400445.1 Pseudomonas sp. P5_B2
AGTTATAGCTGATGCCCATGGCATTGAGGCTCGAACCGAGCAGGCCGATGTCGGCGCGGCCGAAAATCTGCCAGATCGTGCCGACCACGTTCCACGGGATCAACAACGGAATTGCCAGAATGATCAGCACCAGCGACGACCAGCGCCCCTTGGTCGGCATGGTCAGGGCGATGGCGATGCCCAGCGGGATTTCGATCAGCAGCACGCAGCCGGAGTAGATGAACTGCCGCAACAGCGAGTCATGCAGGCGCGGATCAAGCAGCACTTGCCTGTACCAGTCAGCGCCGACGAAGTAGCGGCTGGACTGGTCGAAGATGTCCTGCACCGAATAGTTGACCACCGTCATCATCGGGATCACCGCACTGAAGGCCACCAGCAGGAACACCGGCAACACCAGCCACCAGGCCTTGTTGTTTTGCACCTTGTTCATGGCAGTGTCTCCAGCAAGTATTCATCGGCATACACCATCAACCACTGCGCCGGAAAACTGATATACGCCGTGCCTTCCGGCACTGGTTTGTCTTCGGCCAGGCGCACTTTCAAGGGTGCGCCGTCGAGGTTCAGGGTCAGGATCTTGTAGGTGCCGAGGTCTTCGATGTGTACGACCTGTGCCTGCATCGCGTCATCAAAGGGTTCGTCCCACACATGCACGAACTCCGGACGGATGCCGACTTTCAGGGTTTTCCACTCGGACTCGGCGATGCGCAGTTGTTGCGCCTCAGACAGCGGCAGATGCGTCGAGGCGAACCCCACGCCCCCCGGTTGCGGCGTAACCTCGATCAGGTTCATTCCCGGGCTGCCGATGAAATAGCCGACAAAGGTGTGGCTCGGCCGCTCGAACAATTCTCGCGGCGTACCGAACTGCACGATCTGCCCGCCGTACATCACCGCGATTTTGTCAGCGAAGGTCGAGGCCTCCAGCTGATCGTGAGTGACGTAGACCATGGTGATGTTGAATTGCTCGTGGATCTGCTTGAGCTTGCGCCGCAGCTTCCACTTCAGGTGCGGGTCGATCACGGTCAGCGGTTCATCGAACAGGATCGCCGAGACGTCATCACGCACCAGCCCACGGCCCATGGAGACTTTCTGTTTTTCATCGGCGGTGAGGTTGCTGGCCTTTTTGCTCAGCAACGCCTGCAGGTCCAGCACCTCGGCAATTTCTTGCACCTTGGTGTGGACTCTCGCCTCGGCCATGCCCTGATTTCGCAGCGGAAACGCCAGGTTATCGAACACCGTCATGGTGTCGTAGACCACCGGGAACTGAAAAACCTGGGCGATGTTGCGCTTCTCCGGCGTGAGGTTGTTGACCGCTTTGCCGTCGAACAACACATGCCCCTGAGAGGGGCTGAGCAACCCGGAAATGATGTTGAGCAAGGTCGACTTGCCACACCCCGAAGGTCCTAGCAACGCGTAGGCACCGCCCTGCTCCCAAACGTGGTCCATTTCGCGGATCGCGTAATCCTCGGGTCCGGCCGGGGTTTTGGCGTAGCTGTGGGCGAGGTTCTGCAAACGGATTTCGGCCATCAGGCAACCCTCGCAATACGGCGGCCGGGCGCCTGGATCAAACGTCCCTGCGCATCGAACACAAACAGTTTATGGGTCGGGATGTAAATGCGGATCGGCGCATCGACGTCGTATTCGTGAACGCCGGGCAAGTGCAGCACCAGCAGGAAATGCTCGTTGCGCACATGCAGGAAGGTTTCCGAACCGCTGATCTCGGCGACCTCGACTGTCACGGCCAACTCCAGGTCATCGTCGTTGCTCGGTACCAGTGAAATGTGGCTAGGACGCACGCCGAAACGGAACTCGCCCTCGCCCACCGGACGCAGATCGACGTTCAACGGGAAGTGCACGAAATTGGCAAAGCTGACTTCGTTACCGGCAATGCGCCCCGGCATCAGGTTGATCGGCGGCTCGGAAAACAGCTCTGCCGCGAGCACGCTTTGCGGCTGGTGATACACCTCGGACGACTTGCCGCTCTGGATCACCCGGCC
>NZ_JBFULH010000693.1:0-1993 GCF_056400445.1 Pseudomonas sp. P5_B2
GTTGTGTACCGCCCTGCTTATCGTCACCAGCGGCCTTTACAAGATGATCCAGATGGCAATCCTCGGCGAAGAGAAAATGCGCACCCTGACCGAAGCAGGCGCATTGGACGGTGATCCATTGCTCTCGACCGTGCTTCTGTTTGTACTGTTCGGCTTCTTCGCCAAGTTCTGGACCTGGTCGGGACAGACCCTCGGCATGCAGGTGTGGTGCATCCGCGTGCAGAACGCCGATGGCTCGTCCATCAGCCTGTGGCAGGCGCTATTGCGGTTTGTGGTGTCGATTGCGTCCTGGCTATGCGTGGGGCTGGGCTTCTTCTGGTCAATGTTCGACAAGCAGAAGCGTAGCTGGCATGACATCTACTCCAATACGCAGCTGGTGCGGATTCCGAAGAAGACCAAGTAAATCAGCCATACGAAAACCACTGTGGGAGCCATGTGGCGAGGGGGCTTGTCGGAATGCCGCGTCACCCCGTTCGGCTGCGAAGCAGTCGTAGAGATTCTGGGGCCGCTTCGCGACCCAACGGGGGCAAGCCCCCTCGTCACAGGTCTCGCTCCTACCGTTTTTTTGTGACTAGCGAATAGATCTCAGGCGTTACCGGCCAGTTTCATCCGCGCGGCCTGCGTGAAGTCGAGCATGCGCTTCAACGGCCGAATCGCTTGAGGGATCAACGCCGGATCAACAAAGATCTCGTTCGTCCCTTCTTTCAAGCTCTTGAGCGTGCGCTCAAGGGTGTTCATCGCCATCCACGGGCAGTGCGCGCAACTGCGGCACGCCGCGCCGTTACCGGCCGTTGGCGCTTCGATGAAGACCTTGTCCGGGCACAGCTGCTGCATTTTGTAGAAAATGCCGCGATCAGTGGCAACGATCAGCGTTTTATTCGGCAAGCTCTGGGCCGCTGCGATCAGCTGACTGGTCGAGCCGACGGCATCCGCCAGTTCGATCACCGCGGTTGGCGACTCTGGGTGCACCAGAATCGCCGCATCCGGGTACAGCGCCTTCATGTCTTCCAGCTGCTTGGACTTGAACTCTTCGTGAACGATGCAGGCACCGTCCCACAGCAGCATGTCCGCACCGGTCTTGCGCTGAATGTAGGTGCCCAGGTGCTTGTCCGGGCCCCAGATAATCGTCTCGCCGTTATCCATCAGGCTTTCGACAATTTCCAGCGCACAGCTGGACGTCACCACCCAATCCGCCCGCGCTTTGACCGCCGCCGAGGTATTGGCATACACCACGACGGTACGCTCCGGGTGCTGATCGCAAAACGCCGAAAACTCGTCCACCGGGCAACCCAGGTCCAGCGAGCAGGTCGCTTCGAGGGTTGGCATCAGCACGCGTTTTTCAGGATTAAGAATTTTTGCGGTTTCACCCATGAACTTCACCCCGGCGACCACCACGGTCTTGGCCGGGTGAGCATTGCCGAAGCGGGCCATCTCCAGTGAGTCGGAGACGCAACCACCGGTTTCTTCGGCCAGGGCCTGAATCACCGGATCGCAATAGAAGTGGGCAACCAGCACCGCGTCCTGAGCCTTGAGCTCGGCGGCGATGGCGGTGYGGTAATAGGCTTCTTCTTCGGCGGTCAGCGGCTTGGGCTGCTTGGCGTCGAGGTGAGCCTGAACCAGAAGGCGTTCGGAAATCTGCGTCATGTTCGCAAGACCTGCAGGCGCATTTGCGCGAAAGTCGAGTATACACCCGGCTCCGGACCCTTCAGGGTACCGCCGGGAGAGTGAGTATTCATCAGGCACGGACAGCGTTGAAGCTGCGCAAGGCTACAGAATATCCAGTGGATGCAAAAGATGATTCTGACTTGCGTCACGCGGTGCAGCCCAGAACCTGGGCGGCCCTAAATCGCGGGCAAAAAAAAATCCGGAAATCCTCACTTGCGTGGGCCTTCCAGACTTTTAAAACTGCTACAAAAATGGTGGGTCGTGTGGGATTCGAACCTACGACCAATTGGTTAAAAGCCAACTGCTCTACCAACTGAGCTAACGACCC
>NZ_JBFULH010000694.1:0-1989 GCF_056400445.1 Pseudomonas sp. P5_B2
GGGATACAGCTCCCATCGCCACAGCTCCAGCATGTTTGGGCCGCTGGTTCCTGCGAGCAGGCGGGCGGATCCCCCGGATGGCCCTGTCCATAGCGTAGGAATGTCGTGGTTCTTGATCAGGTGAGYCGATGGAGTGTCGGCTACGTTCACAACGTCAGCCACTGACAGCCCAAGTGCAGCCGCGATTTTACACAAGATGGCTATGCTCGGATTGGCCGTGCATTTCTCTATTTCAACCACCATCCCCTTGCTCACACCGGAACGGCGAGATAGTTCGTCCAACGTGATTTTTTGCTTCTGCCGCTCTTGTTTGAGCCTGCGCGAAACAGCCTCACTGACCGTCTGAACGTCGGCACCCGGATCGGTCGATATATTGACTTTATTGGTCATTGGTAGCTAGCATGATTTTCAATTTATGGACTTGGGGATTCTCTGATGCTGTCCGTACTGCCGTCAATCAGCGAAGACGTAGCCAATCTGGCTCCCGGCTTCAGAGCGTTGAGCATTGTGGTTGAAGCTGCGCCAATAACCAATCCTGACATCGCCTCAAAGGCGCTGGCGCAGGCATGTAAATCAGTCCAATCGGGCGATGTAGGCTGGGCAGAAGCTCACCTCACAGCTTGGGCAGACGTCTTCCGTAAATTCGGCGCTAAGCCGCAACGTACTCCATGCTCCGCCGAGGCCCTGCGCAAGCGCGTATTGCGCGACGGTAGCCTAGCCAGCATTGATCCCATAGTGGATCTCTACAACGCCATCAGTATCGAATATGCAATCCCTGTTGGAGGGGAGAATGCAGAGGCCTATGTGGGCTCTCCGCGTCTTGTAGCTGCTGACGGTACTGAAGTGTTCGACACCATGAAAGAAGGCGTGCCGGCACAGGAATTTGCCGACCCTGGTGAAGTCGTTTGGCGGGATGATCAGGGCATCACTTGTCGTCGGTGGAATTGGCGTCAGGGTGTTCGTACCAGGCTCAATGCTGATGCAAAGCACATGTGGTTCATCTTGGAAAGCCTGCCGGCGATGCCAATAGAGGCCTTAACAGAAGCTGGAGACAAACTGATAGAGGGACTGGAGCTGATGATGCCCGGCGTCCGAATTGAGAGCACTCTGATCGAGGCTACGGCCTCTTAAATCCCGGACGGAGAGATGAATAATGTTCAGCGGACTTAGCGCATTCCCTTTAACCCCTATGAACGAATCAGGGGTAGACGAGCAAGCCTTCGCCCGTCTCGTAGAAAACCTCGTGGCAGCTGGTGTGTCTTCGATAGGCGCCCTAGGGTCGACAGGCAGTTATGCATACCTGTCCCGAACAGAACGTCAGCGTGTTGCTCAAGTAGCAGTCGAGACTGCGGGCGATATCCCCGTCATGGTGAGCATCGGGGCCTTGCGAACGCGTGACGTGCTATTGCTGGCGGAGGATGCGCAGAAGTCAGGCGTTAAAGCATTGTTGCTTCCGCCGGTTTCCTATCAAAAGCTGACGGACGACGACGTTTACTCGCTATATGAGGCCGTCAGCTCCAACATCTCTGTTCCTTTGTGCGTGTACGACAATCCAGGTACGACTCACTTTGAGTTCAACGACGAGCTTCATGGACGAATCGCCCATCTACCAAATGTCCGTTCTATAAAGATCCCCGGTGTCCCTCACGCTCCCGAGGAGGCCAAGGCTCGGGTTGACCGTCTTCGAGCAGTCATTCCAAGCCACGTGACCATTGGCGTGAGTGGGGATGCATTCGCCGCTACAGGCCTGAATGCAGGATGTGAGGTCTGGTATTCCGTCATAGCTGGCCTTTTTCCCATCACTGCAAAAGCTATCACTGACGCTGCCCTTTCTGGGGATGCCGCAGAAGCAACCCGCCTTTCTGAGCGGCTGCAACCTTTATGGTCGTTGTTCGGTGAATTCGGTGGCAGTTACCGAGTCATTGCGACAGCGGCTGAGCTCCGTCACTTCACCACCATGCCGAGCGTCCCCTTACCGCTGAGTACAAT
>NZ_JBFULH010000695.1:0-1988 GCF_056400445.1 Pseudomonas sp. P5_B2
TTTGCGCTCCGAGTTGGGCGAAGCGTCGGCAGGCTATGACTTTGCCGTGGCCAAGTACAACCAGACGCTGGTCAATGCGCTGAAAAGCATCTCCGACCAGTTGATCCGCCGCGAGTCCATGGACAAACAGCAAACCTTCGCCGCCGAATCCGTGGCTACTGCGCAGAAGACTTACGACATCGCGATGATCGCGTATCAGCGTGGGCTCACTGACTACCTCAATGTGCTTAACGCGCAGACGTTGTTGTTCAAGCAGCAGCAGGTTCAGCAGCAGGTGCAGGCGGCGCGGCTCAGTGCTCATGCCGAATTGGTGACGGCGCTCGGCGGTGGGCTCGGAGCAGGCAACGATGTGCCGAAAGACAGCCAGACGGCTGCGCCGAAAACCCCGGCCCTTTTGAATTGACCCCGATGTATCAGACATACCCACATTTGTGGCGAGGGGGCTTGCCCCCGTGGGGTCGCGAAGCGACCCCAAAACCTCACATCTCACTTTTTCAGGCACACCGCATCCATCGGTATGGCGACTGCTGCGCAGTCGAACGGGGGCAAGCCCCCTCGCCACAGGCAAGCCCCCCTCACCACAGGTCTCCGGTTGATCCGGGCATTTCTTCAATGAGCAGGATTCAATGACTCCCTTGCCCGCACCTTTGCGCTGGCTGTATTCCCTTGAATGGCGCCGGGGCTTCTTCGACTGGGCACGCAGCGACGGCGTGACCTGGGTTTACATCTTCAAGGTGTTGTTCGCCGCATTCCTGACCTTGTGGCTGGCGATGCGTCTGGAATTGCCGCAACCGCGCACGGCGATGATTACTGTGTTCATCGTCATGCAGCCGCAAAGCGGCCAGGTATTCGCCAAGAGTTTTTACCGCTTTCTCGGCACGCTGACCGGCTCGGCGGTGATGGTCGCGCTGATTGCCTTGTTCGCGCAAAACACCGAACTGTTCCTCGGCTCGCTGGCGATCTGGGTGGGCATCTGCTCGGCCGGCGCGGCGCGGTATCGCAACTTTCGTGCCTATGGTTTTGTGCTGGCCGGCTACACCGCCGCGATGGTCGGTTTGCCGGCGTTGGCGCACCCGGACGGGGCGTTCATGRCGGCGGTTTGGCGCGTGCTGGAAATCTCCCTCGGCATTCTTTGCTCGACGCTGGTCAGCGCGGCGATCCTGCCGCAAACCGCCAGCGCCGCGATGCGCAACGCCTTGTACCAACGCTTCGGTGTGTTCGCGTTGTTTGTCACCGATGGCTTGCGCGGTCGCAGCAAACGGGATGCTTTCGAAGCCAGTAACGTCCGCTTCATCGCCGAAGCAGTCGGGCTGGAAGGGCTGCGCAGTGTCACCGTGTTTGAAGACCCGCACATGCGTCGGCGCAACGGTCGGCTCAATCGTTTGAACAGCGAGTTCATGGGCATCACCACGCGATTCAACGCCTTGCATCAGTTGCTCGAACGCTTGCGCAGCAGCGGGGCGGATCACGTGGTCGCGGCGATCAAACCGGGCTTGCAGGACTTGGCGCAAGTGCTCGACGGCTTCAGTGGTCGGGCGCTGACCCATGCGGACGCAGCGCGATTGGTGGTCGAGTTGAGCGCTTACAAAGAAGGTTTGCCGGCGCGGGTTCGAAGCCTGCGAACGATCTTTCAAGAGAGCCATCCCAGCGACGCCGAGCAACTCGATTTCCACACCGCCTACGAGTTGCTCTATCGCTTCGTCGACGACTTGCACAGTTATGCACAGACCCACGCGTCCTTGGCCGATCACAGCCATGCGCGCGAACAATGGGACGAGCTGTTCACCCCGCAAACAAACTGGATGGCTTCGGCGGCGTCGGGGATTCGCGCGGCGTTCATCCTGGTAGTGCTCGGCAGCTATTGGGTGGCGACAGCGTGGCCGAGCGGGGCGACGATGACGTTGATTGCCGCCGCCACCGTCGGTCTTTCAGCCGCAACGCCAAACCCAAAACGCATGGCGTTTCAGATGGCCTGCGGGACATTCCTT
>NZ_JBFULH010000696.1:0-1977 GCF_056400445.1 Pseudomonas sp. P5_B2
CTCAATCGCAAGGCCTGACACACAACACACATCCCCCCTGTGGGAGCGGGCTTGCTCGCGAATGCGGTGTATCAGTCAGCATACCTGTTGAATGACACACCGCATTCGCGAGCAAGCCCGCTCCCACATTCGGTTTATGTGTGATTTGGAATTTGTCGTCAGCTGAAATCCAACCGAACTCAAGACAAAACCCCAGGGTCAACCCTTTGACCCGATTGTCTTGAAGCCGGAGATTTATGATGACTGACTATCCCAAACCACCCTTCGCTAAACAACAACAGCCGGTCCCCGGTTCTCAGCSCAAGATGGACCCCGTTCCCGATTGTGGCGAGCAGTCCTATCAAGGCTCGGGCCGGTTGAAAGGCAAGATCGCCCTGATCACCGGCGCAGACAGCGGCATCGGCCGCGCGGTGGCCATTGCCTTTGCCCGCGAAGGCGCGGATGTCGCCATCGCCTACCTGAATGAACACGAAGATGCACAGGAAACTGCACGCTGGGTCGAAGACGCCGGTCGTCAAACCCTGCTGCTGCCTGGCGATATTGCGCAAAAAGCCCAATGCCAGGCCTTGGTAGACAAGACCGTCGAGCGTTTCGGCCGTATCGATATTCTGGTCAATAACGCCGCGTTCCAGATGACCCACGAAAACCTCGAAGACATCCCGGATGAAGAATGGGTGATGACCTTCGATGTCAACATCACGGCCATGTTCCGCATTTGTCAGGCCGCGCTCAAGCACATGAAACCGGGCAGTTCAATCATCAACACCAGCTCGGTGAACTCGGACATGCCCAAACCCACCCTCCTCGCTTACGCCACGACTAAAGGGGCGATTGCCAACTTCACCGGAGGGCTGGCGCAGCTGCTCGGGCCGAAGAATATTCGGGTCAACAGCGTGGCCCCGGGGCCGATCTGGACGCCGCTGATTGTCTCGACCATGCCTGATGAAGAAGTGCAAAACTTCGGTGCTCACACCCCGCTTGGCCGCCCCGGCCAACCGGTAGAAGTGGCACCTATTTATGTGTTGCTGGCATCGGACGAGGCCAGTTACATCACAGGCCAGCGTTATGGAATTACGGGCGGCAAACCGATGCTGTAAACGCTGACAGGGGTCGGCTTTAATCGAAAAAATGAACCCCTGCCAACTATCTCCCCTCCATAGTTTTAAACCCTGTCATGGGCTGCCGAGGAGGTCGTCATGTCCGCACCTATCGTAAAACTCTTCACCCAACCGAACTTCGCGTGGATCGATATTCGTCGCGAAGAAGAAACATACCCGCGCCACTACCTCGCTCATCTACTGCTGCTCGCCTTGATCCCCGCCGTGTGCCTGTTTATCGGCACCACGTACGTCGGCTGGAGCCTGGCGGAGAACGAAACGGTCAAGCTCAGCAGCGCCAGCGCCATGCAACTCTGTGTGTTGCTGTACGTGACCATTGTGCTCGGCGTCGCAATCATGGGCGGCTTCATACGCTGGATGTCACGCACCTTCGACGCGCGCCCTACGCTCAATCAATGCATCGGGTTTGCAGCGTACACCGCGACACCGTTCTTCCTTGCTGGCATCGCCGGGCTATACCCGAGTCGCTGGCTGGCGATCCTGGTGTTGGGGGCTGCGTCCATCTACTCGACGTTTTTACTGTTTGTCGGTTTGCCCACCTTCATGCACGAGCGCAAGGAGCAGGGCCTGCTGTACGCAACGTGCGTCTGGGCCGTGGGCTTGCTGGTTTTAGTGACTATTCTGGTGGAAATGATTCTGGTGTGGTTCAACCTGCTGTCGCCTGAATACCTACGCGCAACGGTCGGTTGATTGCTATAGCCCCTACATCCCGGCACCTGCCCAGCGAGTAAAAACATGAGCTTCATTCTATGGGTGGCGGTGCTGGGTGCGGTGCTGTTGACGCTGGCGCTGACGTCGTCGTATCTGCGCTGGATGCCGGTGACCACGTCGGCGGTGTGTCTGGTGCTTGGCGCTGCCA
>NZ_JBFULH010000697.1:0-1976 GCF_056400445.1 Pseudomonas sp. P5_B2
CTTGGGTAGGCCTCGCGCAACACCGCGAAGGCGTGCTCGGACAGGTTGCTGGGGAAGACGCCGGTCGGCATGCGGGTGGCGTAGCAACTGATCACCAGGTCGCTGGCGCCATGCTTGCGCACCAAGTACGGCAGCGTACCGGTTTCAGCAAAGGCGACCTTGCTCTGGTTGCCCGCATCGGCCATGGCCTTGGCGAACACGTAGCTGCCAAAGGTGCCCGGGGGCAGGAACACGACTTGACCGTCCTGCAGGTGCGGCGCCACGTGTCTGGCCAAATCTTCGTGGGAGGTCGACGGCAGCGGGATGATGATCAGTTGCGCGTCGCCCAGGGCTTCGGCAAGGTTGTCGGTGAGCGACAGCTTGTCGCCCGGCTTGTCGCCTAGTTTACAGACCGACAACTGGCGAGTGCCCCGGTAGTCYTTGATCGTCAGGCTGCCGATGGCCAGTAGTTCCTTGAGCGCTGCAGAGTCACGACGCCACAGGCGGGTCGCATGCCCTTTTTCAGCCATCTCGACAGCAGCGGCGTAACAGCCGTGTCCACCACCCAGCACCGTAATATTCATGGAGTTGCTCCTCTTGTAAGAGACTCGATGCTATCGAGGTGCACTGCCCCAGACTTCCCCGATTGCGCAGCCGACTGACGGATGACGCAGAAGTCTCAATGCTGCTGTCGCCGCAGCGTGTCCGACGGCAGGCAGCCATAGCGATGCCGATAGGCGCTGGAGAAATGCCCGAAGCTGTTGATGCCGTGACGCAACAAGATATCGGTGACGGTTTCACCGGCCCTGCCCTGCTTTAGCGACTCATGGATCACCGCCAGACGACGGTCACGGATGTACTCGACCGGCGCTTGCTGGAGAAACTGCTTGAAGCCGTTCTGCAAGGTGCGAACCGAGACGCCACATTGCTCGCTCAGGGTCGCCAGRCTGATCGGTTCGTCAAGGTGCTCCTCTATATAGTTACGGGCCTTCTTCACGTGGTGCGGCAGCGGCGCGCGCGAATCGATCAAAAGATCCGCGGAGTGGTTATGCGGCAACTGTGTGAGCAACAGTTGCATCAGATATTCGGACAGGCCACTGGCGAGGCGCGAACCGTCCACGCCGCTGCCGTAAAGCCGGCAAATGTAGTCCAGCGTGTGATAAAGGCTGACGACGCCAGCGTCCAGAGGGTTGACGCTGACATCAAAGATCACCGACTGCCGCAGGCTGCGACCGAGCAGGCGTTGCAGTTGCATCTCCAAGGCATCACGGTCGACGCGCAGGATCAGGTTGCGGCATTGGCCATCGGTGACGATGCGGCTTTGCGCGAACGGCGAGGAAATGCTCAGGTAACCCGACTGCATCGCCGCGCTGCGCCGTCCGTGAGCCACCTCGCAATGCCCCTGCAAGGTAATGCGAAACAGATATCGATCGGCAATGTCGCCGATGGTGATCTCCACTGGCGCGCCATAGCGCAAGTCGAGCAGCGCCGAATCACCGAAGAATACGCCGTTGAGCCGGGTATAAATCGGCTCATCACATAGAACGTTGAAGCTGTGCGGGCACAAGTAATGGCTGACCTTGTCCTTGATCTCGCGGTAATCGGCCGAGCTGAGCAGGCGGTGCCGTTCCAGCAGGTGTACGTCATTCAACATCAGCGGTTCTCCTGACCTGGAGCGGATCGGCCCCGCTGCGTTGAAACGCAGCGAGGCCGAGGTACCGAACATGGACTATCTATAGTCATGCCTGGGTCGGGTGCTCCCGGGTATAGCTTTCGCGGAAATGACGGCAACCACGCCATAGCAGAAGCACTGTCAACGCCGACGCACCGCAGATCACCAGCGACATCGAAGAACCCACTGCCGCCGGCGAACCGAAGTAACGGTCGGTCAACAACGCCACCAACGTGGTCCCCAGGCCCAACCCCAGCAGATTGCTGATCAGCAGAAACACGGCCGAGACCTGCGCGCGTACCTGATTCGGCGCGAGGATCTGCAT
>NZ_JBFULH010000698.1:0-1976 GCF_056400445.1 Pseudomonas sp. P5_B2
GCTGTAGTGCCGCAAGCGAGTGCGGCCCGCACCCTGCAGGACGATCTGCGCGCGGCTGGCCTGTCGACTCGTGTGTTGGTAGGGGAGGAGGGGCTGTGTCAGGTTGCTTCCGATCCCGAGGTCGATGCGGTCATGGCGGCCATCGTTGGTGCGGCGGGTTTGCGTCCGACTCTGGCGGCGGTCGAGGCCGGCAAGAAGATTCTGCTGGCCAACAAAGAAGCGCTGGTGATGTCCGGGGCGCTGTTCATGCAGGCTGTGCGTAAAAGCGGATCGGTACTGCTGCCGATCGACAGCGAGCACAACGCGATTTTCCAGTGCATGCCGCAGGATTTTGCCCGAGGGCTTGGCGCTGTCGGCGTGCGTAGGATACTTCTGACTGCCTCTGGTGGTCCGTTCCGACAGACACCTGTGGACGAATTGGTGCATGTTACGCCTGACCAAGCGTGTGCTCATCCGAACTGGTCGATGGGGCGTAAAATTTCGGTCGATTCGGCCAGCATGATGAACAAGGGGCTCGAGCTGATCGAGGCCTGCTGGCTGTTCGACGCCAAGCCGTCCCAGGTCGAAGTCGTGATTCATCCGCAGAGCGTGATTCATTCTCTGGTCGACTACATCGATGGTTCGGTGCTGGCCCAGTTGGGTAATCCGGACATGCGCACGCCGATCGCAAACGCTCTGGCCTGGCCGGAGCGTATCGACTCGGGAGTGGCACCGCTGGACCTGTTTGCGATTGCGCGTCTGGATTTCCAGGCTCCCGATGAAGAGCGTTTTCCCTGTCTGCGCCTTGCGCGTCATGCTGCCGAGGCTGGCAATAGCGCGCCGGCGATGCTCAATGCAGCAAATGAAGTGGCTGTTGCGGCGTTTCTCGACGGGCGGGTTCGCTACCCGGAAATCGCGAGTATTATCGAGGAAGTGTTGAACCTCGAGCCTGTCGTTGCGGTGGAAGATCTCGAGGCGGTGTTCACGGCCGACGCGAAGGCGCGAGTCCTGGCCGGGCAGTGGTTGAGTCGTCACGGGCGGTAAGTGCTGCAATACGTTGGCCCATGCGGCACTGAATAGGATTGCGGAGAAAGTACATGAGCGCGCTCTATATGATTGTCGGCACCCTGGTGGCTTTGGGTGTGCTGGTTACCTTTCACGAATTCGGCCATTTCTGGGTCGCGCGTCGCTGTGGGGTCAAAGTGCTGCGTTTCTCCGTAGGCTTCGGCATGCCGCTGCTGCGCTGGCACGACAAGAAAGGCACTGAGTTCGTGGTGGCTGCCATTCCACTGGGCGGCTATGTGAAGATGCTCGATGAGCGTGAAGGCGAAGTGCCGGATGATCAGCTCGAGCATTCCTTCAATCGCAAATCTGTTCGTCAGCGTATCGCCATCGTGGCGGCAGGTCCGATCGCCAATTTCCTCTTGGCAATGGTGTTTTTCTGGGTATTGGCGATGCTCGGCACCGAGCAGGTGCGACCAGTCATCGGCGCAGTCGAGTCCGGCAGTATTGCCGCCAGGGCCGGATTGAGCGCAGGCCAGGAAATCATTGCCATTGATGGCGAGCCAACATCCGGCTGGGCGGCGGTGAATCTGCAACTGGTTCGACGTCTTGGCGAGAGTGGTTCACTTAAATTATTGGTGCGTGAGCAGGGTTCTACGACGGACTCTCCTCGCGAGCTGATGTTGGATAAATGGCTCAAGGGTGCTGACGAGCCGGATCCGATTCGTTCATTGGGTATCCGTCCTTGGCGTCCGGCGCTGCCTCCCGTATTGGCCGAGATTGATCCGAGCGGGCCGGCGCGGGCTGCGGGTTTGAAGACCGGTGACCGATTGCTGGCTCTCGATGGCAAGGCGCTGGATGACTGGCAGCAGGTGGTCGACACCGTCCGTATGCATCCGGATGCCAAAATCATGCTGCGCGTTGAGCGTGATGGTGCTCAAATCGACTTCCCTGTTACGTTGGCTGCTCGCGGCGAGAGCAAGGCACCTACCGGT
>NZ_JBFULH010000699.1:0-1968 GCF_056400445.1 Pseudomonas sp. P5_B2
GTGGCGGGGTCATCCAGATGAACAATGTGTACAAGGCCCTCGGCGTCTACCTTGACGTTGAACCAGCGGTTGGCCACCTTCGCATAGGTTTTTTCGTTGAGCTGATAAAGGTGAGTCGAGGCTTCATTGATGATTGTCAGGTCACGATGAGTGAGGTCCGGCCCATCCACCTTGAGGGTGTCGAGGTAGATCCCCAGCATCGCAGGTGTTCGTCTCGGAACGGATCCGGCGATCTCGAGGGCACTGTAATGCGCAAGTGGAAGTTCAGAGGTGATCGGGGTTGGATTCAGCGCAACAACAGCGGGTAATCGCCCAAGAATCGGCTCTTGCGCAGCTTGCGGCTTGCGTGGCCTGCTTGACAACGCCCTGCGCCGCATCACCAGGTGATGACTGAGAATGATGCCCACGGTCAATAAAATATCACCCACCGATGTCCATTCGATAAGGGTGTCACCTTTCTCATGGGCATCGATTGACTGCTGTATTTCGTTGATGGTCTGCCAAAGCCAGACTGCGGTTCCAACCGTGCCACTGAGGAAATTTGTGGTGACGTTGAACAACGCCCAACTACTGTCTTTGAGCAAGGTCCAGCGTCGTTCCGCATTGGATTGGGACTGGCGGTCCGCAAGCTCGACCAACGCCTTGGCGTTGCTCTTGAACAGGGTCGACATGATGTTGCCGGTGATCTTGTTACTGTTGAGAACGACGCGACCGAACCGGTCGCTATGCTGCAAAGGGCTGACCAATTGCTCTGCCACGAGCCAAGGGGAAGGCAGTCCGATCGGAAAAACGTACTGGGCGTACTCAAAGCTCAGTGTCATGTCGGACAGCCAGGCCAGCACCGAGTCCCGAAGTTCACCGGGTTGGTGTAGCGCGTACAGCAGGTTCTGTGGCGACGGAAATTGCAACAATGGTTTATCGAACATCGGACGATAGAGCAGGCACGCGCCGTTTTCGGCATTGCGAGGGCTGATGATGAACATGTTTGAAACCGTATCGCTGGAGCTGATCAGTCGATGCCGGGGCGTCATCGACAGCGGGTAAATCGCGATGGCCTGCGACGTCTCGGCCACGGGATCGAACAGATCGCAAAGGTATCGATAGCCTTGCTCATCGATGCCGTTTTCCTGTTTGACCTTGGCTTCCAGTGCCGTCAGCGGCAACAGTAGACGCAGCTGTTCGCGGTAGAAGCTTTCTTGTCTTCGGGACTGTGCAGGGCTATCAATCAGCTGGCTCTTGATCAGTTTTGGGTAGGCCTCACCGATATCGACGCGCGCCGAGACGGCGGTGAGGAAGGCGGGGGAGAGCCAATCCGGAACCGACTGGCCATGTTTGAAGGACAGCGTTGCGAGGTAGGGCGCCTGGTTCTCCAGGGCGAACTCGGCGAGTGTTTCAATGCGGTGGTCAAGGGGATTGGGAAGCGTGAGGTTATCGACGGTAAAGCTGTTGGTGAGTTTGATTTGAAGCTCGTCCAGTGGCAGGTTTACGGCACCGACCGCCACTGGATCCGCAATGATTGYTTCGCGCATCAGTCGTTGCGCGTGGTTGCCGATGGACGGTATTTCGTCTCTGGCGGCCTTGTGTCCGGGCTGGCGATAGAGATTGCCCAGCCCGGTGACGTAGCGACTGTAGTCTTGTATGTCACGGGTCGAGGCATTGCGCAGCCATTCGGGGATCGCCGCCACGAGCTGATTGAGGCGCGCGTGCTCAAGGGTATCGAGCCCGGTTTCTGGTTCCACGTCATCATCAAGCGGAGCCTCAAGAAATCTCAACGAATCTATGGCGTCGAGTTGTGACGACACCAGCGCCCAGGCCATGTGATCGAAAATATTTCCCTGTGGCTCATAAAGCCTCCATTTCATGGCGCGTCCTTGCAATTGATCGCCCAGTCGTGTCGGAAGTGATTCCCCCAGTTGTGCCATCGAGCGGAATGACTCGTAGCCGCGCTCGATCGTGTACATCGTCAGC
>NZ_JBFULH010000700.1:0-1967 GCF_056400445.1 Pseudomonas sp. P5_B2
CTATGTGCCTTCATGCTCGGCGTCTCCAGCCTCCTCGGGTCAAAAGCCTGGGGTCGCAGCAAAAACGAACCGTTTGAATCCGGCATGCTGCCTACAGGTGGCGCCCGTCTGCGGCTCTCAGCCAAATTCTATCTGGTCGCGATGCTTTTCGTGATCTTCGATATCGAAGCCCTTTTTCTCTTTGCATGGTCTGTGTCCGTCCGCGAAAGCGGCTGGACCGGATTCGTCGAAGCTCTCGTTTTCATAGCAATTCTGTTGGCAGGCCTTGTCTACCTATTCCGAGTGGGCGCCCTTGACTGGGCTCCGGAAGCTCGTCGTAAGCGGCAAGCGAAGCTGAAACAATGAGGCTTTGGCAATGCAATACAATCTCACCAGGATCGACCCCGATGCTCCTAACGAGCAGTATCCGATTGGCGAACGGGAAACCGTTTCCGATCCGTTAGAAGATCAAGTCCACAAAAACATCTTCATGGGCAAGCTCGAAGACGTGCTTAACGGCACGATCAACTGGGGGCGCAAGAACTCCCTGTGGCCGTATAACTTCGGTCTTTCGTGCTGCTATGTGGAAATGACTACCGCCTTCACGGCGCCCCACGACATCGCGCGCTTTGGCGCCGAGGTAATCCGGGCATCGCCGCGTCAGGCGGATTTCATGGTTATCGCCGGTACCTGCTTCATCAAGATGGCGCCGATCATTCAGCGTCTCTACGAGCAAATGCTCGAACCTAAATGGGTTATCTCCATGGGTTCGTGCGCCRACTCCGGTGGCATGTACGACATCTACTCTGTCGTTCAAGGGGTGGACAAGTTCCTGCCCGTGGACGTCTACGTGCCTGGCTGCCCGCCCCGTCCTGAAGCTTTCCTGCAAGGCTTGATGCTCTTGCAAGAGTCGATTGGACAGGAGCGTCGTCCGCTTTCCTGGGTCGTTGGTGATCAAGGCGTTTATCGCGCCGAGATGCCTTCCGAAAAGGAAAAGCGCCGCGAACAGCGAATCGCAGTCACCAACCTGCGCAGCCCCGACGAAGTCTGATCCAGATCTGCTTCTTTAATAGAACGAGACACTGGCTTCATTCTTTACGTTGACCGAAAGCGATAAATAACCATGACTACAGGCAGTGCTCTGTACATCCCGCCTTACAAGGCAGACGACCAGGATGTGGTCGTCGAACTGAACAATCGTTTTGGCCCCGAGGCGTTCACCGCCCAGCCGACCCGCACCGGCATGCCGGTGCTTTGGGTTGCGCGTGCCAAACTCGTCGAAGTCCTGACCTTCCTGCGCAACCTGCCCAAGCCGTACGTCATGCTCTATGACCTGCACGGCGTGGACGAGCGTCTGCGCACCAAGCGTCAAGGGCTGCCAAGCGGCGCCGACTTCACTGTGTTCTATCACTTGATGTCGATCGAACGTAACAGTGACGTGATGATCAAGGTCGCCTTGTCCGAGAGCGATCTCAACGTGCCGACCGTGACCGGACTGTGGCCGAACGCCAACTGGTACGAGCGTGAAGTGTGGGACATGTACGGCATCAACTTTGCCGGTCACCCGCACCTGACCCGCATCATGATGCCGCCGACCTGGGAAGGTCACCCGCTGCGCAAGGACTTCCCGGCCCGTGCAACCGAGTTCGACCCGTTCACCCTGAACCTCGCCAAGCAACAGCTTGAGGAAGAAGCCGCGCGCTTCAAGCCTGAAGACTGGGGCATGAAGCGTTCCGGTGCGAACGAGGACTACATGTTCCTCAACCTCGGTCCTAACCACCCTTCCGCGCACGGTGCGTTCCGCATCATTCTGCAGCTGGACGGTGAAGAGATCGTCGATTGCGTTCCAGACGTCGGTYACCACCACCGTGGCGCCGAGAAGATGGCCGAGCGTCAGTCCTGGCACAGTTTCATCCCGTACACCGACCGTATCGACTACCTCGGCGGCGTGATGAACAACCTGCCGTACGTGCTCTCGGTCGAGAAGC
>NZ_JBFULH010000701.1:0-1966 GCF_056400445.1 Pseudomonas sp. P5_B2
CTCGCAGACGTCGCGTCAGCTCTTCCAGCATCGCTTGCTCCGGCAGCTGTTCCTCGCCGATTTCCAGCGTCAGGCGCGGTCCCAGATTGGAATTCGCGCGCAAAATCTCGAAGACTTTATTCAGCGCCTGCGGATCGCCCAACGTCGCTGACGACAGGTTCAGCGCCAGCGATTCTTCGTGATCTGCCATCTGCTCCAGCACCAATTCCAACATCAGCCGATCCAACCGCACGGTCCAGCCAAAACGTTCCAGCCACGGCAGGAAGCGCCCGGCAGGAATGGTCTGCCCCTGCTCGTCGACCAAGCGCGACAGGACTTTGTAATGCAGTACCAATTGCGTGTCCTGGCTGGCCACGACCGGTTGGAAATACAACTGGAACCGTCGCTGATTCAACGCCTGGTCCAGCAAATTGTTCCAGGCATGATGGTCATCGCCAACACTGGTGGACACGCTGTGATCCAGGCACGCCCAGCTCGGCTCGCCCTGGGTTTCCGCCTGGGCCAACGCCTGATCGCCCAGCCCGAGCACCGCTTGCGGTGAATCGCCATGAACAAAGGGCGCTAAACCGATCGAAGCCACCGAGGCCACGTCGGTGGCACCCGTCGCATGCAGGCTGGCCAAGGCACTGTCGAGGTTCTGCGCCAGATGCAACGCCTCTTCCCGCATCAGCCCCGGCGCCAGCACGGCGAATTCACCGCCGCGAATACGCGTGACGAGGTTCTGGGTTTCCGGGTATTTCGCACACTCGCGGGACAACTGCTCACCCACGGCTTTCAATAGCTGGTCGGTGCGCTGGCCTCCCAACCGCTGGTTCAAACCGGCCAGGTCATTGACCCGCAACAACAGCAAATAACCGGAACTGGCTTGCTCCGGATTGCTCACCCGAGCGTTCAATTGCATTTCGAAATAACGACGGTTGGCGAGCCCGGTGAGGTTGTCCTGATAAGACTCGATTCGCAGTTTTTCACTGCGTTCGGCCTGTTCCTGGAACAACGCCTTGAGCTTCTCGACCATCTGGTTCATGGCCTGCACCACGCGGCGCAGTTCGGGGGTGCGCGGCAGTTCCGGCAGGCTGAGGAATTCACGGCGGGCGATGGCGTGGGATTGCTTGACCATGTAGTCCAGCGGTTTCAATTGCCGACGCAATAACAGCGCCCCCAGCACTGCGCTCACAGCGCCGCAAATCAGCAACCACCCGAGACTGCCCAGCGCGCTCTGCCACAGCTTGGCCAGCGCGAACATCGGGTGGCTGACCACTTCGACCCGCGCCGCTTGTTCCCAACCACGACTGACAATCGCGTCGCCACCCGCGGGTTCAAGGCCAATCATTTGGACGAACCAGTCCGGCACGTTGTTGACCGCCGGAATGCCGTTGCGCTCGACGATGGTGTTGTCGTTGCTCAGGTCGACGACGCGGATGCTTGAGTAGTAACCACTGTCGAAAATCGAACTGACCAGTAGTTCGACCATCGCCGGATCGTCGATATTCGGCGTCAGGGACAGCGCCAGCGCCGTCGCGGCGTCCTGGGCGTGGGAGCGCAACTGGTTGACGTACTGGGTGCGMGAGCTTTCCAGACTGACCATGAARCTGCCGGTGAAGGCGACCACCAGGAACAGACAGATWGCGATCAACAGCTGTTTGAACAAAGACATCTGAGCGCGTGCTCCTGGTTTGTCGTTTCGATCGGGAAACCTTCGGCCTGCATTTTCTTCAACCCGTCCTGCCAGCGGGACAGGCGTTTGGTGTCACCGACCTTTTTGTTGCCCTTGGCGCCGGGCAAATACAAACCTTGCGCATTGAAAGAGTAGACCGGTAACAGATCGGTCCGCTGGTTAGCGGGTTTTATCTCGTTGATCAGGCTGTCGAGCACCAGCAGCCAGCGCAAAGTCCTTGGGATTGCGAAACCTACCGCCAATGCGAGGCATCCAGGTAAGGCAAATGGAATTCGGCCGATGCTTCAGATT
>NZ_JBFULH010000702.1:0-1962 GCF_056400445.1 Pseudomonas sp. P5_B2
CAGATCGACTTTGCGTTCCTTGACCGAACCGACTCGACGAATGGTGCGGTCTTCCAGCAGCTTCAGCAGTTTGGCCTGCAACAACAAGTCCATTTCACCGATTTCATCGAGAAACAGCGTGCCGCCATCGGCCGCTTCCACCAGGCCGACACGACGGTCTTTAGCGTCGGTAAAGGCGCCTTTCTCGTGACCGAACAGTTCCGACTCCACGAGATTGGAGGGGATCGAGGCGCAGTTGAACTCAATGAACGGGCCTTTGCTACGCGGGCCGTCGAAGTGCAGCGCCCGCGCCACCAGCTCTTTACCGGTACCGGTTTCACCTTCTACCAGCACAGGCGGCAGGTCGGTGTTGGCCATGCGGCGCTCGGCGTCGAGCAACTGGGCGATAGTGCTTTTCAGGTAGTTCATCGGCGCCGATTCGCCAATCAACGCTTGCACGCCGGACTTCTGCGCCTCACGTTCTTGATAAAACGACAACGTGCGCTCCATGCGATCGGTGGCCAGCGCCTTGTCCAGCAACAGCTTGAGCTCGGGCAAGGCCACCGGTTTGGTGACGTAGTGAAAAGCGCCCTCTTTCATCGCCACTACGGCGTCTTCGACATTGCCATAGCCGGTCATCATGATCACTTTCAGATCCGGCGCGCTAACGCGCAGCTTCTGGATCAGATCGTGACCGCTCATGCCCGGCAACGAGTTGTCGGTCAGCACAACGTCGGGGGCGAACGTTCTTAATAGTTCCAGTGCATCTTCAGCAGAGTGGCATACCGTTACCTCGAAGTCTTTGCGCTCCAAGTAAGTCTGTATATTCTCGGCGAGGATTTCGTCATCCTCGACCAGCAATATGCTGCGCTCCATATTCCCCTCCCGTTGCCACTCTAAAGTTCAGACAGACGCGGGTTCCTTCCTGCTCTTGGCTGGTCAGTTCGACCGAGCCTTCGAAACGCTCCATTATTCGTTTAACCAGGGCCAGGCCTACACCTAACCCTCCTTGTTTGGTGGTGAAAAACGGCTTGAAGACCATCTGTTGCTGCTGCCTGGTCATGCCTTTGCCGGTGTCGATGAGAGTCATGCGCACATGGCCGGTGTGTGGCTGTTCGATGTCAATCGTCAGCGTGCCGCCGCTGGGCATTGCTTCCAGCGCGTTGGCAAACAGGCTATTGAGTATTTGCGTCAACAGCACCTGTTGGCTGACGACCGGTGGGCAAGTTTTAGGGGTGAAGTGCACTTCCACGTTCGAACGTTTGATCAGCGCCTCGAAAGCACCCAGGGTGTCATCGATGGCCAGTACCAGGTCGACCGTTTCGTACTCGTCATTCATGGGCCGCAACGACACCAACAACTCCCGAACCCAGCGCGACATGCGATCGACCTGCTTGATGATGTCGCCGATGTTCTTCTGCGCACTCTGGCTGGCGATGTCCTGGGCCAGTTCGGCGCTGGAACGAATATTGGCCAGCGGATTGCGCAAACTGTGCGCGACCGCCGAGGACATTTCCCCCAGTGCCACGAAGGTTTCATTGGTAATCAATTGTTTTTGCTGGCTCTGCAGCAACATCGAGGCCTGGCGCACAATCCAGAACAACCCCAGGTAAATGACCAGACCGCCGAGCACCGTCGCCAGCCAGATCGCCTTGAAACCGCGCTGGATGCGCTCTACCAGGTCCACCGGCTCCTTGTAGATCTCGACCATGGCGACCACTTTGCTTTTGTCCGCATTGAACATCGGGATGTAGTTCTCGATGAACAGGTATTCCGGCTCGTGCAGCAGTTTCTGTTCGGGACGCTCAGAATCGATCTCGTGATAGCTGGAGGACACCGGTTCCTTCATTTCAAACGATTCGTCCAGTTCCTCATCACCTTCGATGCGTTCGCCAATCAGCTCCGGGTTCGTTGACCAGACCACGGTGCGATCCAGCGCATAAACCGTCGCCAGCAAAATGTCCGGTAGGTGTTCCACATGGT
>NZ_JBFULH010000703.1:0-1961 GCF_056400445.1 Pseudomonas sp. P5_B2
GGTAATCGGGCTCACGCAGTTGAGCCGTCAGCTCGGCAGCGAAACGGGCCAAGGACGGATACTGTTTGACCGGATGTCGGGGATCGTTGGGAACGTAAGCGATGACTTGCTCGGTGTTAGAGCTACGATCAAGGTCCGCCGCAATCAGAACAATGTCCGCAAGCGCAGCGTCCATCATTGTCATTCGATAACAACGCATCGGCTTACCCTGCAACGTCAGCACCCGATGTCCCTCGACCAACGTGAGCAGCATCCGGTGCGTCTCAAGATCAATGTCCTTTTTCATCAGGGCCAGGACACTGGCAGTACGCAACGCGTCCTTGTGACTGGTCTGGATTCTGTTTTTCAACACCGTCCGTGCCACCGGGTTGGTGAACCCCATGAACTCTTTCAGATAGGTCTGATACCGGGCGCCAATATCCAGCGCACGGCACAGCCCTGCGAACGCCTCGACGGACATTCTGGACTTGATCGGCACACTATCGAATTGCCCGGTTTCTGAGGGCTCGGTAATGAAGCCGCTCGCTCGATCAAAATAACCGGCTCGGGTTTCTTTAACTTCGAAGTTATGCAGTGAAGCCTCAAGCAACGACAGCGTGCGTACCTCAAACCCGACGACAATCCCTTTGGGACAGTAGAGCCGCAGATAGGTCTTTCTGACGTCAAGGACGATATTGAATTGGTCTTTAAGCGCCGTCATTAAGAGCGCCTCGGCAAAAACTTCTATGTCCTGAAGTTTCTTTAACGTCTTGTCACTTGCATTGTGTGATATCCAGCCGGCTTCAAGTGCTTTTTTCAGTTCGGCACGTCGTTGTAAGGACGCCTGCTCGTACCAAGGCATTGCCGGCCCAGCGGCTTGCTTTAAAGAAGTGCGATGCTCGGCGTCCGTACCACTCATCCATCCAGGAGCAGCCTGGGCAATAAAATGGGCATGCAGGCGTCGATTAACAGATTCGGAAAATACACCCCGCGAAAGATTTGTCGGAGAATCAGACATGAAGCTTAGTCATCCATGAACTATTGAATGAACAAGCCTATTGTATTTTCCGGTCTTCATTCGCTTCCACCTGTTTCAAGGCATTATGAAAGTTCAACAACAGCAAGTTTCAACCGCACTAAACCTGCTCGTTCAACTTGGCGAGTTCAATCCGAAACCTTACCCGCGGCTGGATATCCCACGTAGCGGCAAATCGAAATCGATAGGCCCCGTCACTCGCCACGCTACTTGGCAGCGGCGTCCTGCGCCGGGAACGGTCTTGCAACCGCCACTCGTCACCTTCCTGCCCGGTTACACGATTTGATCCAACGGAAGCACGTGGTTTACCGAAGAAAAACCGCTGAATGGCGTTTTTTGAGTGTTATCTGCCGCTTTCTCTCTTGCCCTCAGCGCTTGGGTCTACGATTCTTCAAGAACAACGACAACACCCGAGAAGCCACCATGAAAACCGTCGCCCAACTGCTCAAGCTCAAAGATCAGAAAAATCAGGAAGTGCACCAGATCAAGCCTGATCACATGGTGCTGGAAGCATTGATGAAGATGGCCGAGAAAAACGTCGGCGCCTTGCTGGTGGTGGAGAATGATGAAGTGCTAGGCATCATCAGTGAACGCGACTACGCACGCAAACTGGTACTGCATGGCCGCTCTTCGGTGGGCACGCCGGTGCGCGACATCATGGTGTCCCCGGTCATCACCGTCGACACCCATCAAACCGTCGATACGTGCCTGGGGATCATGTCCGACCGTCGACTGCGCCACCTGCCGGTGGTGGAAAACGGCAAGTTGATTGGCTTGCTGTCCATCGGCGACCTGGTCAAGGAAGCCATTGCCGAACAGGCCGAATTGATTCAACAGCTGGAGCAGTACATCCGCGGCGAATAACTCCAAAACTCCACAATCCAAATGTGGGAGCGGGCTTGCTCGCGAATACGGTGTGTCATTCAGTGTTTGCGTTACCTGACAC
>NZ_JBFULH010000704.1:0-1961 GCF_056400445.1 Pseudomonas sp. P5_B2
CTGCCTGACTATAGCAGTCCCCCAGATTCGGGGTGTCCAACCTTAACTCTGCCGGGTGGAGAGAATCGCTGGCATTTGCAGCTCCTTATAAATGGCTAGAAACCTCAACCCCGAGGTGAATATCAAGGCAATCCAGCCGGCGACCTGGATGGTCGGGAAGACATCGCGCAACAGGACATAAAGGGTGCACCCCAGCAAGATCGGCGTAGCGTAGATCTCACGTGACATCAACAATGAGGCTCTCCGTGCCAGCACATCGCGGGCGATACCGCCGCCAATACTGGTCAGCACCCCCATCATCACGGCAAAAGGTGCAGCAAGGTGCAATCCCAGCACTTTCTCGGTAGCGACAATTGCGAACAGTGCGGCCGCAAAACCATCGAGGTACAGCAACAGTTGGTAGCGTTGCTGGAATTTCTGGGTAAGAAAAAATGCCAGCAGTCCTGCAATCAAGGCAACCCAGATGTAGTTGAAGTCGGCAATCCAGAAAATCGGTTGATCGAGCAACAGGTCGCGAATGGTGCCCCCACCAATAGCGGTGATGATGCCAAGCACCACGGCACCGAACACGTCGACCCCTGCCTTATGGATAGCCAACACCCCGGTAATGGCAAACACGGCTGTGCCCAACATTTGCTGAAAATAAAGCATCCTTTACTCCGTTCTCAGGGTACCTGTCAGGTTTGCGATGAAGGTGCGGGCATGCAGACCAGCACCACTTCGCGGACATCGGCATAGCGTTGCGCTTTGTGATTGTAGCTGGCGTAAACCGGCCCGATTGTCCAAGACATCTCTGGAGTGGCCAGTCTTTGAATTGCGGCGGCAGAGAGTGCGCCAGCAAAACCTCGGAGGGGCCGCCCTGCGGGAGTGAGTGTATGTCCGTGCATCTCGGTCGATGTTAAAAAATGTTATTTGTAAAAAACACTTCACACAATTCGATCATTGGTGGATTATCTACTCGATCCGAATGACAACCTGAAAACAATACAAAACAGGATTGTGACGATGTTCGACAAGGTGCCCTCCGATTTCTTCCTCCCGGACTGAACGTCGCTGACGGTTTGCGCACCTGGACAGTGATCACTACCTTGCTCGGAACGCTCGGCTTTTGCATCACGCTGTTGATCTGGCCTTTCGTCTGACCCATTTTCCAAGGAGTCAACATGCCTCGTTTTGCTGCCAATCTCAGTATGCTTTACCCGGAACATCAGTTTCTGGATCGCTTCGCGGCGGCGGCAGCCGACGGTTTCGAAGCGGTGGAATATCTGTTCCCCTACGACTTCAGCGCGCAGGAGCTCAAGCAGCGCCTGAGCGACAACGGGCTGGTTCAGGCGCTGTTCAACGCTCCGCCCGGTGACTGGGCGGCGGGGGAACGGGGCATTGCGACGTTGCCCGGCCGCGAAGTTGAATTTCGTGAGGGCTTCGACCGTGCGCTGGAATACGCCGAGGTGCTCGGCAACACGCGTATCCATGTGATGGCCGGCTTGCTGCCCTCGGAAAACGAGCGCCCGCGTCACCACGCCGTATACCTGGAAAACCTTGCCTACGCGGCGGCCAAGGCGAATCAGGCGGGCATCACGGTGTTGCTGGAACCGATCAATACACGAGACATGCCGGGGTTTTTCCTCAATCGTCAGGATCAGGCACAGGCTGTCTGCAAGGAAGTCGGCGCCAGCAATCTGAAAGTGCAGTTTGACTGCTATCACTGTCAGATCGTGGAAGGGGATTTGGCCACCAAGCTTCGCCGTGACTTTGACGGTATCGGCCACATTCAGATTGCCGGTGTACCTGATCGTCATGAGCCAAACCTGGGGGAGCTCAACTATCCCTACCTGTTCGATCTGATGGATAAGCTGGGGTACGACGGCTGGGTCGGCTGCGAGTACCGCCCCAAGGCTGATACCTCGGCGGGGCTGCAGTGGTTGCGGGACTGGAAGGCGCTCTGACCCTCGATGTTCAAT
>NZ_JBFULH010000705.1:0-1950 GCF_056400445.1 Pseudomonas sp. P5_B2
GTGTTCGCCCGTCAGCAGCGTGGCGAGCATTGACGGGCTCAACTCGAGTTGRCTGGCTATCCGGCCGCGCCGTTCCAGCTCCGTAAGCATTTGCAGGAACGAATCCGGCTTATCGAGATTATGCCGCACCCGCGAAGTATCGACGGGTGGCAGTGACATGGCTTCTTTCAAAAAATCATAAGGGTGCCCTTGGGCCCAGGACAACACCTGCGCTGCGAGCAATGAATCCAGCTTCAGGTAGACCGAAATGGCCTCTTCCACCAACACCCGCTGCTGGTCCCGGCAACGCAGCACGATTGTGCGGATGAGAGTTACCAGTCTTTCATTTCCACCCCGGTTCTGCGGAAATTGCCCGTTCACCAAATCCTCAATCACTTTAGTGGCACGCAGCAGATACTGCGCCTCGGTTTCTTCAGCACTCCCCTTCACCAACCCACTTTCGTCCACCAACGGCTCCAGAATTACCAGCCACTTGATGAGCTGCTCACTACTGTTTCGCAGCGGCGTCCCCTCCTCCAGCAAGGTGGCTTGCTCTACCACTACCGACTGCGCCTGACTGTGCAACTGGCGCAACAACTGCTCCTGAGTCTCGGTCCAGACGGTCGGCACATAGACCGGGTTGACGTTTTGCACCAACCACAGTGGCGACAAATCGTAGTCCCGGCACCACTCGGCACAGGTCATCAACCCGCGTACGGCGCTGAGGGCATCCGCACCGTCCGACGAACCATAACTGGACACCGCAGGCTCACCCGCCAATTGCGTCACCAGCCCGCTCCCCGCACTCAGGGTTTGCAGCAGCGACGTCGATTCGATGGGCGTCAGTTTGAACAATCGGCCTACCCACACCAGACGCCAGAAACTGGACAGTATCGCCAGGCTGCGTTTCAGGTGGGTCTTGAGGCCGTAAGCCTCGGCGATCACCGTGGCCAGGTAGCGGTAGGTCTCGAAATTGATTTCCAGCCCGGCACAAATCTGATGCACCGTCTGCTGCTCGGCGGGCGTGCGCGGCACGATCGCAAACTGGGCGTTGTCGATGCGCAACGGCTCCTCATACCCGACCTCCAGGTTGTACACACGGTCAAAGTGCGAGAGTTGCCCGTCCTGGCCATACACCGACAGCACGTCGATGAGCGCTGAGAACTCTTCGGCTTTGCAGCCGTAAGCGGTATTCAACGCCTTGAACAACCCCAGGAAGCGCAGGGTGTTGGGGCGAATCCAGATCGACGGCTCCCCGGTGCCGCGATGCTCGGCATGCATCGCCGCCATCAGCAGTTGATCGACCTGATAACTGGGCAGCTGCAACAGGCGATCCAGGCGGCACTTGCGGTTGATGCGATCCACCCGGTTCTCCTGCGTCTCGGGATAGATCTCACCCACGCCGTACAACTCGAATTGATTCAACCCGACGCCCTTCTCCAGACGGATCGCAGGACTCAGCCCGCCATGGATATACGTAGCGCCGGCATCGACCCCCGTCAACGGCACATCAGGGTTACCCAACGCGGGGGCGTTGGCCGAGAGTTTGGGAGTAAACGCCCCCAGAGCGAACAGGCAATCGACCTGACGCTGGTCAAGGCGCGTTGCGTCTTTGAAAATCCACAGCTTGCGCAAACTTTGCAGATCAAATGCCACGCTACCAAAGTGGACAGGGTAGAAATCGATCCGGGACTGTTGCGGTTGCGGATCGACCAGGCGGGTACGAGGGTCCACTCTGTGCAGGGGTGCCTCGGTCTGCTCGGCATTCAAGGGAAAATACGGATCCTCCAGCAACAACGACAAATGCAACGGACCGATCCCGCTACTCATCTGCAAGGCAGCATCGATGCGTGCCCCTTGGGCGCCGGGGTTCTTGAAATACGGATAATCCAGATCGACGCGACGAATGACGTCCCCCAACACGCCGTTTTTCAGGGCCTTGCCGACGACATGGGTGATACTTTCCCAGTC
>NZ_JBFULH010000706.1:0-1949 GCF_056400445.1 Pseudomonas sp. P5_B2
ACAAGGCCAAGCGTCAACCGAAGCTGGAAAAGCTGAAGTTGAACGCCATTGAACAAATGATGGCTTTCGAAACCGCCAAAGGTTTCGTGGCCGGCCAGGCTGGCCCGAACTACCCGGCACCGGTTGAAGCGATCAAGACCATCCAGAAAGCCGCGAACTTCGGTCGTGACAAAGCGCTGGAAGTCGAAGCCGCCGGTTTCGCGAAACTGGCCAAGACCTCTGCCGCGCGGAGCTTGATCGGTCTGTTCCTGAACGATCAGGAACTGAAGAAAAAGGCCAAGGCCTACGACGAAATCGCTAAAGATGTGAAGCAGGCTGCCGTATTGGGCGCCGGCATCATGGGTGGCGGTATCGCTTATCAGTCGGCCTCCAAAGGTACGCCGATCCTGATGAAGGACATCAACGAACACGGCATCGAGCAAGGTCTGGCTGAAGCCGCCAAGCTGCTGGTCGGTCGCGTTGATAAAGGTCGCATGACCGCCGCGAAAATGGCTGAAGTGCTCAACGGCATTCGTCCGACCCTGTCCTACGGTGATTTCGGTCACGTGGATCTGGTGGTTGAAGCAGTCGTAGAAAACCCGAAGGTCAAGCAAGCCGTTCTGGCCGAAGTGGAAGACAAGGTCAAAGAGGACACCATCCTCGCGTCCAACACCTCGACCATTTCCATCACCTTGCTGGCCAAAGCCCTCAAGCGTCCGGAAAACTTCGTCGGCATGCACTTCTTCAACCCGGTGCACATGATGCCGCTGGTTGAAGTGATTCGTGGCGAGAAGTCCAGCGAAGTGGCAGTTGCCACCACCGTTGCCTACGCCAAGAAAATGGGCAAGAACCCGATCGTCGTCAACGACTGCCCGGGCTTCCTGGTCAACCGCGTACTGTTCCCGTACTTCGGCGGTTTCGCCAAGCTGGTCAGCGCCGGTGTGGACTTCGTCCGTATCGACAAGATCATGGAAAAATTCGGCTGGCCGATGGGCCCGGCATACCTGATGGACGTGGTCGGCATCGACACCGGTCACCATGGTCGTGACGTAATGGCTGAAGGCTTCCCGGACCGCATGAAAGATGACCGTCGTTCGGCTGTCGACGTGCTCTACGAAGCCAAGCGCCTGGGCCAGAAGAATGGCAAGGGCTTCTACGCCTACGAGACCGACAAGCGCGGCAAGCAGAAGAAAGTCGCCGACCCTTCGGTACTGGAAGTGCTCAAGCCGATCGTTTACGAGCAGCGCGAAGTCACCGACGAAGACATCATCAACTGKATGATGATCCCGTTGTGCCTGGAAACCGTGCGCTGCCTGGAAGACGGCATTGTTGAAACCGCTGCCGAAGCCGACATGGGTCTGGTCTACGGTATTGGTTTCCCTCCATTCCGTGGCGGTGCGCTGCGCTACATCGATTCGATCGGTGTTGCCGAGTTCGTTGCCCTGGCTGACCAGTACGCTGATTTGGGCGCGCTGTACCACCCGACCGAGAAGCTGCGCGAAATGGCCAAAAATGGCCAGAGCTTCTTCGGTTAAGCGCCCCCAACTAGAGTGAGAGTGAACTTATGAGCTTGAATCCTAGAGACGTCGTGATTGTCGACTTCGGTCGTACTCCGATGGGCCGCTCCAAGGGCGGCATGCACCGCAACACCCGCGCCGAAGACATGTCGGCGCACCTGATCAGCAAATTGCTGGAACGCAACGTCAAGGTCGACCCGAACGAAGTCGAAGACGTGATCTGGGGCTGTGTAAACCAGACCCTGGAGCAGGGCTGGAACATCGCCCGCATGGCGTCCCTGATGACTCAGATCCCGCACACCGCTGCCGGTCAGACCGTCAGCCGTCTGTGCGGCTCGTCGATGAGCGCACTGCACACTGCCGCGCAAGCGATCATGACCGGCAACGGTGACGTGTTCGTCGTCGGCGGCGTCGAGCACATGGGCCACGTGAGCATGATGCACGGTGTCGATC
>NZ_JBFULH010000707.1:0-1948 GCF_056400445.1 Pseudomonas sp. P5_B2
CCCTGCAGGCGATCACCCATGCCTTCCAGAAGCATTATCAGGAAACGCTCGGCGTGGAGGTTGGCTTCGCTCATGTCCTGCGCCTGCTGATGATCCATCTGCCCGGCCTGTGGCGGCGACTCGCCTTCCTCGACACGCCTGGCTACAGCAAGGCCGACCGCAATGACGCCGTACATAGTGATGCATGGATCGCCCAGCGCCAGCTCGCCGAAGCCGACCATGTGATCTGGCTGCTCAGTGCCAAGAACGGCTCGATCCGCCGCGACGACCTGGAGTTCCTGCGTACCCTCAACCATCCCAAGCCGATCTTCTTCGTGGTCACCCAGGCGGATCTGGTCGGTCGCTCGCGCATCCAGGCAATCCTCGACAGCACTGCTCAAGCACTCGACGACGCCCACATCGACCGGGCCGGACTGATGGCCTGGGCTGCCCCGCTGGGCAAACTCAATGGCCAGCACATTGCCGGAGATGATGCACGCGCCTGGCTGGACACGCTCAACCGCCAGCCAAAGCGAACCCAGAAGCGCCTGGCCTGCGCGCGAGTGCTGGACGCCATCATCGCTCACAACATTAATGCGACGGCCACCAACCGTGAGCTGCTGTCAGCCATGAACGAGCTGCTGCCCATCGCCGACAGCCTGGCCGAAAAGCGACGCGAAGTGATCAAGCAGCAGATCGAACGCCTGCGCAATGACCAGCGCCGACTCAACGAGCTGGTCGGTGCCTTTGGCGAGCTCAAGCAGGAAATGCTTGAGACAATCACCCTCATTGTCGGCGGTGTGGCCGAAGACGAAGAGGTACGACGCAGCCACGAGTTGATCTACAGATTCCGGCGCACATGGCTCAATCGCCCGCTGACCATCGGTGAGCAGTTCGAGATCAGAGTGCTGACGGTCAAGCCGGAGATGAAAAAGATTATCGTAGAGTTCGGCAATGGCATTGCCTCCACCGGGCTAAGCTTCGGCATGATCCGAGGCGGCTTGCGCATTGACCCGCTGGTACTGGTCAAGGGCAGTCTGCTGCACGGCGAAGTTCGTGTTGTGGATGATGAGTTTGTCACCCTGGCGATCAGCAATCCGCACGCAGCAACATGAGCACTTGGCCTGCGACCTGAGAAGGTCGCAGGCGATGCAGGCTCGACTGCAGCATATGACGTCCCTTTGCGTGCCGAAGAGCACTCAAAAGCGTCGCAGTCGCGCCAGCCATTCAGCCACTGTGCGATCGATAACGTCCGCTCGCCGATGACTCAACGCCTCGCTACCGCATTTGGGGCAGCGAGCGAACCAGTCACCGGGCCCCAATGCATCGCTACGTGGCGCTACAGTTTTTTTCCAACCACACTCATCACAAACAAAAGTGAAAGGTTTGGGTTTGATCGGCATCGCGGCTCTCCTGAACATTTATCCACAGACCTCTCCTTCAGCGCTCTCACCCAAAGGGATACGCCAGCTCGATCTGCAGATCGAACTCTCCGCCATACCCACAGTACTCACGCGGAACGCGATCAATGTCCTCCGCGATTTGCACAATTACTTCGCGCAACTCCAATTGCTCGAACCACCGGGCAGGAATCGCCGCAGCACCATACTGAGCACCCAACAAGTGTCCGGCGATGAGCCCGGTGCTGTCGCTATCGCCACTGTGATTCACCGCCGTGATCACGCCCTCTTCGAACGAACGCGCTGCCAGGGCGCACCACAAGCCGATAGCCAGCATTTCTTCGGCGACCCATCCGCCACCGAGCTCGTCTATTCGTTGCGGCGTGGGCTGGTAGCCCTCGTAAAAGTAGAAAAGTACGCGCTCAATGAGGCTCCGTGTTTCTTCCATACCCGGCGTTTGTCCATATTTGGCCAAGCTCTGAGTAACCGCGTGCTCCAAGCTATCTTGCCGATCGACAATGCGCTGGAGAATATCGGCAAACAACCCGGCCGCCAGGTAGCCCGTAGGA
>NZ_JBFULH010000708.1:0-1947 GCF_056400445.1 Pseudomonas sp. P5_B2
CTACCAGCACGGGCATTACCTTATAGGCAAGACAGGGCGCCAGCCTATGTTCATGGCCGCTGCCAAGAGACCCCAGTAATACACGCCAACGACAGGCCCGCTCTGAAATACGCCGAGCCGCCCCCGCTGGACGCTGAAAAACGCTGAAAACTTCTGAACCGCATCTGGGTAGGGCAAAGAGACGACTTGCCAACCCACGGTCGCCTCCCCCCCTACGAGCCTTTATCTAAAACGGAACGATGCCCCGTAAGCCGAATCCGGCAAGTGACTGGCGCCGTCGGCCCGTAACCGCGAACGGAAGGTCCCGCTCTGCGGTTCAGTCCGATAAAGGCCACGTTTTTGAAGTTCAGGAATGATCAATTCAACGAAATCTTCGAGGCTGCCGGGGCTGATCAGCGGGTTGAGCATATAGCCGCTGGTGCCGGAAATCCGTGCGTGTTCCTCGATTCGCTCGGCCACCTGTTGCGGGGTGCCCACCAGGATCAGGTCGCTGCCTCGGGTGACGTGGGCAAAGCGCTGTTTGACGTCGCCAGCCGTCAGCGGTTTGCCACTGCCATCGGGATGCATCACATAGGAGGTCATGCCTTCGGTGTGGGTCGACAGTGCATCACTGTCGGCGTAGCGGTTGATATCGATACCGGTATCGCCGGCATAGCTGACCAATTGCGCCTGCAAGTGGTAGTTGCTTTGCAGTTCATCATATTTGCGTTGCGCTTCAATCTCGGTTTTGGCCGTGACGATACGCAGCACGGTCAGGGACTTCACATCCTCACGCTGACGGCCACGCGCCTGAGCCCTGGCCCAGATTTCTTCCAGGCCTTGGCGGATTTCGTGTGGGTTGGACTTGGCAATAAAGATCAGCTCGGCGTGCTTGGCCGCAAATTCACGACCGCGCCCCGACCAGCCGGCCTGAATCAATAGCGGTGTGCGCTGCGGCGATGGGGAGGTCAAGTGCGGCCCGGCCACCCGGTAATGTTCACCCGCGTGGTTGATTGGCCGCACGCGATCGCCCCGGGCATAGAGCTGACGCGCCTTGTCGGCGACCACGGCATCGTCGGCCCAACTGCCTTCCCAGAGTTTGTAAGCCACATCGAGAAATTCCTCGGCGCGTTCATAGCGGTCATCGTGCTTGATCATCTGCTCCAGGCCGAAGTTGCGAGCGGCGCTGGACAGGTAGGAGGTGACGATGTTCCAGCCGACTCGACCATTGGTGAGGTGATCCAGGGTGCTGAACCGCCGGGCATGGGTAAAGGGGTGCTCGTAGCTTGTGGTGACGGTGACGCCAAAGGCCAGGTTTTCCGTCACGGCGGCCAATGCCGGAATGATCATCAACGGATCATTCGCCGGCGCTTCCACGGCCCACTTCATGGCCGCATCAGCGTTACCACCAAACACATCGTAGAAACCCAGCACATCACCAAAAAACAGCATGTCGAGGTGAGCCTGATCGGCGATACGCGCCAAATTCGACCAGTAGCCCAGAGAATTGATCGCCAGCCGCTCATCGGCCGGGTGCGTCCAGAGGCTTGGCGCACCGCCACAGCCGACACTGGCTTGCTCATAGAGCGCAAACAACAGAGGTTTTGGATCGGACATCGTAGTACCTGTAAAAAGTCTGAAAACGGGTCGGGTCAACGCTGATTCTTGAAACCTTTGCCGTAGTGGCGTTCAAGACGGTGCTGTATCAACTCCAACCCAATGGAAAGGAGCCAATAAATGACGGCAGCGGTAGTGAGCATTTCGATGTAGCGATAGGAAGATCGCCCATAGGACTGAGCCAGGAACATGACCTCCCACACCCCCATGACCGAAATCAGGGATGAGTCCTTCAGCATCGAGATGAACTGACTGGTTGTCGGGGGAATGATCGTGCGCATGGCTTGCGGCAGGACGACGTGCAGAAACGTCGCCGTCGGCCTTAGACCCAGAGCCATCGCCGCTTCGCGC
>NZ_JBFULH010000709.1:0-1938 GCF_056400445.1 Pseudomonas sp. P5_B2
CATCGTGACGGCCGATGACCCGGAAGTCGGCGCAGCCAAGCCGGCACCGGATATCTTCCTCACGGCCGCGCGGCGCCTTGGCATCGCTCCGCAGGATTGCCTGGTGTTTGAAGATTCACCGTTTGGTGTCACTGCGGCGAAAGCAGCGGGAATGACTGCGATAGCGATTCCGGACGCGGCCATGGCGGATGAAAAATACGCACATGCCGATGGCATTCTTCGTACGCTGAAGGYGTTCACACCGAGTGCGTGCGGCTTGCCAGCTCTCGAATGGGCTTAACGCAACACAAATAATGTGGGAGCGAGCCTGCTCGCGAAGCGCTAGGTCAGTCGACAACTATGTTGCCTGACACACCGTATTCGCGACCAGGCTCGCTCCCACATTTTTGATTGCGTCTAGCGCGTCAGGCGCCGAAACCACCGTCGATGGTCAGGCTGGCACCGGTGATGTAACCGGCTTCGGGACCGACTAGATAGGCAACGAAGCTGGCGATTTCTTCGGCTTTGCCGTAACGACCCACCGCCATCAACGGGATCAGGCTGTCTGCGAAATCACCGTGGGCCGGGTTCATGTCGGTGTCCACCGGGCCGGGTTGCACATTATTGATGGTGATGCCGCGTGGGCCGAGGTCGCGGGCCAGGCCTTTGGTCAGGCCGACCAGTGCCGCTTTGCTCATGGCGTACGGGCCACCGCCGGCGAAGGGCATGCGATCGGCGTTGGTGCTGCCGATGTTGATGATGCGACCGCCCTCGGTCATGTGTGCGGCGGCAGCCTGGGTGGCGATGAAGACACTACGCACATTGATGGCAAGGGTTTGGTCGAAGTCTTCGAGTTTGAAATCTTCCAGTGGGGCAACGGCCAGCACGCCGGCGTTGTTGACCAGGATATCCAGGCGACCGAAGGCTTTGACTGTAGCGCTCACCGCACTGCGAATCGCCTCGGCGTCGGCGCTGTCCGCCTTGATGGCCAGGGCTTTGCCGCCGTTGGTGGTGATGCTGTTTTGCAATTCTTCGGCTTTGGCGGTGGAGCTGACGTAGGTGAAGGCAACGGTCGCGCCTTCAGCAGCCAGGCGTTTGACGATGGCTGCGCCGATACCGCGAGATCCGCCCTGGATCAACGCCACTTTGCCGCTGAGGTTCTGAGTAGTCATATCGATCTCCGATGTCCCGAAGCGGATGCCTCGGTTGATGGAGCCTAGTATCGATTGAGGCTCACACGCTGACTTCGTTGGTTAGTGTTGGCATAGCGTCAGTCAACGTCGGATCACGGCTCAAACAGGAATGGCGTTCCCAGACTCTCTGAGGCAATGACGGCCCTCTCCTGTGACCAACAGGAGGGTGTCCCTTGGGCGATTTTCGTCGAACCGGAGTTTGGATATTGCGACCGGATGAGGCAGGAAAGCGGAAGGTGCTCAAAAGGTTGAATAATGATGAATTCGATTTAATGGATCCATTGATTCGTATTGCTCTACAAAAACCTTGACTGCGGCCGGATGTATCCGCTCAAATGGATCCATAAAAACAAGCCTGCCCCGGAGATTCTCATGTATCCGAAAAACACCTGGTATGTCGCGTGCACCCCCGACGAGATCGCAAGCAAGCCCCTTGGGCGGCAAATCTGCGGTGAGAAAATCGTTTTCTATCGAGGCCATGAAGGGCGCGTTGCCGCCGTCGAGAATTTCTGCCCACATCGCGGCGCCCCCCTTTCGCTTGGGTATGTCGAGAATGGCAACCTGGTCTGTGGATACCACGGCCTGGTGATGGGCTGTGACGGCAAAACCGTCGAAATGCCAGGTCAGCGCGTCCGGGGCTTTCCGTGCAACAAGTCCTACGCGGTTGAAGAGCGTTACGGATTTATCTGGGTCTGGCCTGGGGAGCAGGGCAAGGCTGACCCAGCTCTGATCCAACATCTGGAATGGGCTGTTAGTGATGAGTGGG
>NZ_JBFULH010000710.1:0-1932 GCF_056400445.1 Pseudomonas sp. P5_B2
GACTCCCGACAGACCGAGTCGCCTGGATCGCGAGCAAGCTTTGCTCCTACAGGAGGCCAGCGTCCTGCAGAAGGCGTTTCAAGGCTTCTTTATCGGCGGCAGAACCGCTGCCGAGAATCCGCTTGAGCTGCTGTTCTATTTTCCCCAACCCTTCATCAGGCAAGTTCAAATGCGCCGGCAATATCTCGTCGCCGGTACTCACCAACAACGCAAAGTGAATGACGTTTTCCAGCTCGCGGGTATTTCCCGGCCAACTGTGCCGCTCCAGCACAATCTGCGCAGCCTCACTGATCAGCGGCACCGGCAAATCGAGACGATGACTGTAAATGCCCAGGAAGTACTCGGCCAACGACAGAATATCGCCCACGCGGTCACGCAATGCCGGCAGCTCCAAGTGGCCTTCGCTGAGGTAGTGATAGAGCCGCTCATGAAACTTTCCGGCGGCCACGGCTTGGGCCAGATCAATGCTGGTGGCAGCGACAAGACGCACGTCCACCGGACTCGGTTGATGCGCGCCGACACGGGTCACTTCGTGGTTTTCCAGCGCGGCGAGCAGTTTGATCTGAATCGGCAGCGGCAAATCACCGATCTCATCCAGATAGAGCGTGCCGCCATTGGCCGAACCGAACCACCCCGCACGACTGCTCGCCGATCCGCTGAAGCTGCCAGCGGCATAACCGAACAATTCGGCATCGGCGTAAGTCGGACTGATCGCCCCACAATTGACTGAAACGAACAACCCGCCACGATCACTGGCGCGATGGATATGACGCGCCAGCAATTCCTTGCCGCTGCCGGTTTCACCGCGAATCAACACCGAGATCGAACGTGGCGCCAATTGTTCCAATTCCTGACGCAACTGACGCGAGCGCGGATCGACAAACACCAGCGCCTTGGCGCGGATGCTCAGGGGGCTTTTTTCTGCATCGGGAAAGGTCAGCAACGGCTGACCGAAGGCTTCAATACTCATGGCAGACTCCCGCCCAATACCGCCGGGAGACGGGGGGCGCTGTTTTAAAAAACAAAAGGTTCARGCGCGTCGCAGGGCGTGATGTTCCATGCGGTTCTGCAAGCGATAAAGGTAGGCAAAACCCTGCTCCCAGCGCTGGTGACCAGACTTCACATTGATGTGCCCGGCCCCCGACAAAATCCCCGCCTCAGCACCCCAATTACGCGCCAGCTCAAGGGCTCGCGGCGTACTCACGGCGCTGTCGTTGTCGGAGCTGACGATCTGGCTCGGAAAGGGCAACAGGTCAGTGGGAATTGGTGCGAAGTTGCGCAACGCCGGTGCACACGCCTGACGCTCGACATCCGCTGGCGCGACCAGCAAGGCCCCGCGCACTTGACGTAAAAACTGTACAGGAGCGGTAGCAGCCCAATGGGCGACGGTGATGCAACCCAAGCTATGCGCGATCAGGATCACCGGCGTGCTGTCGGCGGCAATCGCCTCGGCCAGCGCCGCGACCCAGTCTTCACGACGCGGTGTCAGCCAGTCAGCCTGTTCCACCCGCGCGCTGTTCGGCAGGCTGTTCTGCCAGTGGCTTTGCCAATGATCGTCAGGCGATCCTTGCCAGCCCGGCACAATCAGGTAGCGAATGGATTCGTTGCGCATGGGGGAGCTCTCCTGCTGCGTGTCTGTTCCGGGTCGAGTATAAGGATGAGAGTTATATTCGTTAAGGAATAAGAAGCTATTTATTAAGACCAATAAAGCATATAAGGCCGATCCCGTCGATTTAGCTGACAGGCACTTTTTTCAGGGCAAAAAAAAGGACCGCACCCTGCCAAGGAGACGGCCCCGGAAACTCAAAATCTGTGAAGCGATGATTGATTGAAACGCTTATCTTATAAAGGAATATTTAATTACTTTAATAGATCTAAAGCGCATATGAGGATCAGCGGAACGATGACCGTCCCAGCCTCCCTGCTTGTGCT
>NZ_JBFULH010000711.1:0-1932 GCF_056400445.1 Pseudomonas sp. P5_B2
GAACAAGGCTGAACGTAAAGTCGCCGAAGTGATCCTGCTCAACCCACAGCAGGCCACCCGGTTCAGCATCGCTGCGCTCGCCCAGGCCTCAAAGGTCAGCGAGCCGACGGTCAACCGCTTCTGCCGTTCGTTCGGCGTCAGCGGCTACCCGGAACTCAAGCTTCAGTTGGCCCAAAGCCTGGCCAGTGGCGCGGCGTATGTCAGCCGTGCGGTCGAGGCCGATGACAATCCTGAAGCCTATACAAAAAAGATCTTCGGCAGCGCCATCGCCTCTCTGGACAGTGCTTTGCAGGCGCTGGATCCGAACCTGATCAGCCGCGCCGTCGATCTGTTGATCCAGGCCCGGCAGATCCACTTCTTCGGCCTCGGCGCCTCGGCCCCGGTGGCGCTGGATGCGCAGCACAAATTCTTCCGTTTCAATCTGGCCGTCACCGCCCATGCCGACGTGTTGATGCAACGCATGATCGCGTCGGTGGCGCACACTGGCGAGCTGTTCGTGATCATTTCCTACACCGGCCGCACCCGCGAATTGGTAGAAGTGGCGCGCATCGCCCGGGAAAACGGTGCATCAGTGCTGGGCCTCACAGCCGAAGGATCGCCTTTGGCCAAGGCCAGTACGCTGAGCCTGAACATTCCACTGCCGGAAGACACCGATATCTACATGCCGATGACCTCGCGCATCATCCAGCTCACCGTGCTGGACGTGCTGGCGACTGGCATGACCTTGCGTCGAGGTGTGGATTTCCAGCCACATTTGCGCAAGATCAAGGAAAGCCTGAATGCGAGCCGGTATCCCATTGGGGATGAATTTAATTAATTGAAGATTCGCAGCCTCGTTTCACTCTGTAGGAGCTGTCGAGTGAAACGAGGCTGCGATCTTTTGATCTCACTTAAACCCCCGCCCGCGCCTGCAAACTCAAATGCGCCCTCTCCCCCGGTGCCAGGCTCAGGCTGTCGGTACCACCGCTGGCCGCCTCCACACAGACAAATTCCGAAATCTCATTCCAGCTCACGCCCAACAATGGCCGTGAGCCCGGATGCCAGACCACCGTGTCCGCCTGATCACCGGTATCGATGCATAACTCGCGCTGCCAGGCGTGATCCTTGAGCTGCAATTCGCCGTCGTGCTGGAACACTCGCTGGCACCCGCCATCGACTCGTAATTCACCTTCCTGCTGACACGTCTCGCGATTCAAGTGGTCATAACCCTGTGCACCTTCCAGCCCGGACAGCGCTACCTCACCCACGTCACCAATACGCCAGTAAGCGTGCAACGCCTGACTCAATTGACACGGCAGGCTGTCCTGATGCTCGGTGCTCAGGCGCAAATCCATGCGTTCGCCAAGGTGGGCATGCAGGTCCACTTGCCAGTCACACAGCTGAAGTTGCCAGTGCAATCGCACGCCATCGTCGGCATGGCTGCTGTCGAGCAGCTTCCAGTCGATCAACCGCGCCCAACCGTGGGAAGGCCAGGCGTTTTCGCTCGGATGACGGCCGTACCACGGCCAGCACACGGGCACTCCGCCACGAATCGCGCCGACCTGCGGCCACCGCGCCGCGCACCAAAGCCAGGGCTTTTGACCCGTTGGCTGGAAGTGCAGCAACTGCGCGCCCTGGCGACTGAACACCGCCTGACACAGCGGATGGTCGATCACCAACACTTCGCGCTTCTGATAGCGCTCCCACGCAAACACCGGCCGTTCGCGCAAGGACTTGAAGAAGCGTTGTAGCGGATGCTCATGCATGTGCCGTGGTCCTGAAAATCATGGGGGTATTCATACTTTTGTGCCCGGCGAATTTCTGTGGAGCTTGCTGTGGCTAGGGAGCTTTCTGTGGTGAGGGGGCTTGCCCCCGTTCGACTGCGAAGCAGTCGTATAAAGGTAAGCAAGTTTTCAGTAAAACCGCAGTGGCAATAATGGGAGTGCTACGCAC
>NZ_JBFULH010000712.1:0-1931 GCF_056400445.1 Pseudomonas sp. P5_B2
GCACTAGAGTATGCGCGCGCAAAACGGGCTTGAGCCGTTCCTACATCGTTGTCGCGTTTATTACGAAGACACCGATGCGGGCGGCATCGTGTATTACGTCAATTACCTCAAGTTTATGGAACGGGCTCGAACCGAGCGGCTCCGAGATCTGGGCTTTGCCCAATCGGCGCTGGCAGGTGAGGACCTGTTGTTTGTCGTGCATTCCAGCGAAGCGCGTTACCACGCGCCGGCGCGACTGGACGACGAGCTTCTGGTAAGCGCTGAAGTAATCGAATTGAACCGTGTCAGCCTGCGCTTCAAGCAGCAGGTCAGGCGGGCTACGGATAATGTGCTGCTCTGTGAAGGGCAGTTTTTGGTGGCCTGTGTGCGCACTGAAAGTTTAAAACCCCGGGCCATTCCCGAAGCTCTACGTGCGGCCTTCGCCGACGTGAGCGGCGCGGGTACACACTCAAAGCAGGAGATAAAGCGTGGAAGCTAACGTCGTCGACCATACCTCCATGTGGAGCCTGGTCAGCAATGCCAGTATCGTGGTGCAACTGGTAATGCTGATCCTGGTAGCCGCATCGGTCACCTCATGGATCATGATCTTTCAGCGCAGCAATCTGCTGCGCGCCGGTCGACGTGCCCTGGAGAGCTTTGAAGAGCGCTTCTGGTCGGGTATCGACCTGTCCAAACTCTACCGTCAGGCTGGCAGCAACCCTGATCCGGATTCGGGCGTCGAGCAGATCTTTCGTGCCGGTTTCAAGGAATTCTCCCGTCTGCGCCAGCAGCCAGGCGTTGATCCGGAAGCGGTCATGGAAGGTGTGGCCCGTGCGATGCGCGTTGCCATTTCCCGCGAAGAAGAAAAGCTTGAGCAGAGCTTGCCATTCCTCGCCACCGTCGGTTCCGTCAGCCCGTACATCGGTCTGTTCGGTACGGTCTGGGGCATCATGAACTCCTTCCGTGGTCTGGCCGCTGCCCAGCAAGCGACCCTGGCCACTGTGGCTCCAGGTATCGCCGAAGCACTGATCGCCACCGCGATCGGTCTGTTCGCCGCCATCCCGGCCGTAATCGCTTACAACCGTTTTGCTGCTCGCAGCGAAACCCTGCTGGGCCGTTACTACACCTTCGCCGATGAATTCCAGGCGATCCTGCACCGCAAAGTGCACACCAGCGAAGAATAAGCAGGTAATTTCCAATGGCTTTAATCGCTCGAGCTCGCAAAAAGCGCAAGCCGGTAGCCGAGATGAACGTAGTGCCTTACATCGACGTGATGCTGGTACTGCTGGTCATCTTCATGGTGACCGCGCCGATGCTCAATCAGGGCGTGAAAGTTGATCTGCCCAAGGTTTCCAGCGAAGCCTTGCCGCAGGACAACAACACTCAAGTCCTGACCATTTCGATCAAGGCTGACAAGACCTACTACTGGAACCTTGGCAGCGAAGTCGACACCGAAAAGCAGCAGGACAAGGCCATGACCTTGCCGCAGATGACTGACGCGGTGACCAAGATCATTCGTGCCGGCACTGAAGGCGGCAAGCGCACTCAGGTGTTCATCCGCGGCGACAAGACCGTCGACTACGGTTCGGTCATGGGCGCCATGGGCGGGTTGCAGAAGGCCGGAGTCGGTAATGTTGGCTTGATTACCGAGGCGCCCTGATGCAGCAACAACGAGAGCCAACAGCCTCGGAAAGCTACTTCTGGCCTAGTGTCTGGGCGATTGGCTTGCACGTGCTGGTGTTCGGCATGCTGTTCGTCAGTTTTGCCATGACACCTGAGTTGCCGCCGGCCAAGCCGATTGTCCAGGCGACGCTGTACCAGCTGAAATCGAAAAGTCGGGCGACCACCCAGACCAATCAGAAGATTGCGGGTGAGGCGCAGAAATCTGCTGCGCGTCAAACCGAAATCGAACAGTTGGAACAGAAGAAGGTCGAGCAGGAAGCGGTGAAGGC
>NZ_JBFULH010000713.1:0-1931 GCF_056400445.1 Pseudomonas sp. P5_B2
AGTAAGAACCCGGCACCACCGTCACGTGTTCCTCAACAAACAAATCACGGCAGAACGCTTCATCATCGCCGTCAACATTGGGCCACAGGTAAAACCCGCCGTCCGGACGCTGCACGTCCATCACCGGACCGAGGATTTTCAGTACGGCATCGTATTTCTCGCGGTACAGCACGCGGTTGGCGCGCACATGCACTTCGTCATTCCACGCGGCAACGCTGGCCAGTTGGGTCTGAACCGGCATCGCGCAACCGTGGTAGGTGCGGTACAGCAGGAAGCCCTTGAGAATGTCAGCGTCGCCAGCCACGAAACCCGAGCGCAGGCCGGGCAGGTTGGAGCGCTTGGACAGGCTGTGGAACACCACGCAACGCTTGAAGTCTTTGCGACCCAATTCCACGCAGGCGCTGAGCAGGCCGGCCGGCGGGGTTTGCTCGTCGAAATACAACTCGCTGTAACACTCGTCGGCGGCGATCACGAAGTCGTATTCGTCAGCCAGGGCGATCAGCTTCTTCAGGGTGTCGACCGGGATCAGTGCGCCAGTCGGATTGCCCGGTGAGCACAGGAACAGGATCTGGCAGCGTTTCCAGATGTCCGGCGAGACTGCATCGAAATCCGGGTTGAAGCCGTTTTCGTCCAGGCATGGCAGGTAGTGCGGCTTGGCGCCGGCGAGAAATGCCGCGCCTTCGTAGATTTGATAGAACGGGTTCGGGCTGACCACCAAGGCATCGTCGCCACGGTTGACCACGGTCTGGGTGAAAGCGAACAGCGCTTCACGGGTACCATTGACCGGCAGCACGTTGCGCGCCGGGTCAAGCCAGCCGTTCGGAACGCTGAAACGGCGTTCGCACCAGGCGGCGATGGCTTCACGCAGCGCCGGGATACCGAGGGTGGTCGGGTACACCGCCATCTGATCCAGATTGCTGGCCAGGGCTTCAGCCACGAAGCTCGGCGAGCGGTGCTTCGGCTCGCCGATGGACAGCGCGATAGGGCGTTTGGCCGGGTTTGGCGTGACGCTGCCGAGCAGGGCGCGGAGCTTCTCGAACGGGTAAGGCTGCAACTGGTTCAGGGCGTTATTCATGGGGGCCTCGTTCAATGTGTGAGGACTATTGTGGTGCAGGGCTTGTTGTGGCGAGGGGGCTTGCCCCCGTTGGGCAGAGAAGCGGCCCCAAAAAATCCACTGGCCGCGATGTGCCAGGTGCACCGCATGCAATGATTTTACGACTGCTTCGCCGTCGGACGGGGCGGTACGGCGTTCCGACAAGCCCCCTCACCACAAAAGCTCGCTCCCACAGGGAAGTTGGTTAATTCAGATACTCAGGCGTGACAATTTGATATCGGGCTCGTGACCGACGCTCAGCTGTTCAACGATTGCATCCTGCAAGCGGCTGCAAAGCATCGGGTCGGACAGCTGCTGGTTGTTGGCGTCGGTAATGAAGAACACGTCCTCCACCCGCTCGCCCAGCGTGGCGATCTTGGCGTTTTGCAGCGACAGGTCGAACTCCAGGAAAATCGTGCCAATGCGCGCCAACAGCCCCGGACGGTCAGGAGCCGTGAGTTCCAGTACGGTCACCGGACGCTGGGCATCGTTGTGGATCGTCACCTGTGGCGCAAAGGCGAAATGCTTGAGCTGGCGTGGCACCCGGCGCTGGATGATGGTCGGGTAGTCGGCCGGGTTGCGCAGGGCTTCGGTCAGGCCGTCTCGGATCTGTTTGACCCGCGCCGGGTTGTCGCCAATCGAGTCGCCGTCAGTGTCGAGCACGATGTAGGTGTCGAGGGTGAACTGGCTACTGGAGGTGATGACTCGGGCGTCGTGAATGTTCAGGTTGAGCTGGTCCATCGCGGCCACGGTCACGGCGAAAAAATCGTGCTGGTCCGGTGCATAAATAAAGATCTGCGTGCCGCCCTCGAACTCCCGCTGAGTGGTTTCCTTGATC
>NZ_JBFULH010000714.1:0-1926 GCF_056400445.1 Pseudomonas sp. P5_B2
GGGTTGGCCAGACCGAGCCAAAGGCCGATTTGAGCCTTGCCACTTTTCAGGCTTTGTTTGAATGTGTTGATTGGCATATCCATGAAACGGTCCTCAAGAAATCAGACGAAGCGGCAGGAGATGGAACCCAGCATGTCGTAGTCGACATGGAAGGTATCGCCTGGGTTCGCAGCCACCGGACGGGTAAACGACCCGCCCAGAATAATTTGCCCCGGTTGCAACGTGACATCGTATGGGGCGAGCTTGTTCGCCAGCCAGGCGACACCTTTCGCCGGGTGATTGAGCACGGCGGCAGAGACCCCTGATTCCTCGATCACGCCATTGCGGTACAAGACAGCGGGCACCTTGCGCAGGTCGACCTCGTGAGGGCGCACAGCACGGCCGCCCATTACCACCCCTGCGTTCGCCGCATTGTCGGAAATGGTGTCGAATACCTTGCGCGTGGCTTTGGTCTCCGGATCGATCTGCTGGATACGCGCGTCAATGATTTCCAGGGCCGGGATCACCCATTCGGTAGCCTCCAGCACATCGAAAATAGTGACATTCGGGCCTTTTAGCGGCTTGCCGAGGATGAATGCCAACTCCACTTCAACGCGCGGCACGATAAAACGGTTGAAGGGGATGTCGGTGCCTTCGTCGAACAGCATGTCGTCAAGCAACGCCCCGTAATCCGGTTCTGTAATGTTTGATGAGACCTGCATGGCCCGAGAGGTCAGGCCAATCTTGTGCCCAACCAGCTTGCGTCCGTTTTTTATTTTCTGTGCCACCCAGGCTCGCTGAATGGCATAGGCATCTTCGATGGTGATCTGTGGATGCGCGAGGGAGAACTGCCCGACTTGCTTACGGGAGCGTTCGGCGTTGTCCAGTTGTGCAGCGGCTTGCTGGATGAATTCTTGATCGAGCATGACTTGGATCTCTTAATGAGGATTGACGATGGCGGCGGGCGTGCGCAGCACCAGGAAGGCGCCTGCGACGATCAATGCCGCGAGGACGTAGAGGGCAAGACTGGCGCTGTGGGTCGTGTCACGCATCCAGCCAATCAGATTGGGTGTCAGAAACGAGGCAATGCTTCCCAGAGAACTGATCAGGGCGATGCCCGCCGCCTGGGTGCTGTTTGACAGGAATGCGGGTGGTAGCTGCCAAAACATCGGCAGTGCGGCGCTCGCGCCCATACCCGCAATCACCAATCCGCCGATTACTATGAAGGGATCGCCGGGCAAAAGGCCGGCTACGGCGATACCGAGGGCCGACATGAGCAATGGCACACTCAAGTGCCACCGACGTTCACGGCGACGATCCGATGAACGTCCGCAGGCGATCATGAAGCCGCAGCCGGCCAGGTAGGGCAGGGCACTGAGCAGGCCGACCTTGCCATCGCCGCCAATCCCGGAGCTGTGAATCAGGGTAGGCATCCAGAAAGCAAGCGTATTGACCGCCAGCATGACTGCGCAATAGATGCCCACCAGCAGCCAGACCTGAGGATCTCGCAGTATTCCGCCAAACGAAATGATGGGTTTGCGTTGTTCTTCGCTAGCCAGTTGCTTGCGCAGTTGCTCTTTCTGCTCACTGCTCAGCCAACTGACTGACTCGAAGTTGTCAGGCAACACCTTGAGTACCAGCAAACCGAGTAGTACGACTGGYGCGCCTTCAATCCGGAACATCCACTGCCACCCACGCAGGCCCCCAACATCATGAAAGCCTTGCAGGATACCGCCCGATAGAGGGCCACCGACAACCCCGGCCAGCGGCACGGCAATGGCAAACAACGCGGTAACCTGGGCGCGCCTGCTGGCCGGATACCAGCGGTTCAGATAGACCAGAATGCCCGGGAAAAATCCGGCCTCGGCGACGCCGAGCAAGAAGCGCAACGCGTAGAAACCTTCAGCGTTTTCGATCAATAGCATGCTGGTCGACAGAGTCCCCCAG
>NZ_JBFULH010000715.1:0-1924 GCF_056400445.1 Pseudomonas sp. P5_B2
CAGATCGAGTAAGATCGAGTAGGAGGCGGATTTACATCCGCCGTCCTCTCACACCACCGTACGTACGGATCCGTATACGGCGGTTCAAGCTATGCGGCTAAGCCGGTTTATCGTATCCAGTACCGAGACCAACCCAAGTTGATCCCATAGCTTCTTCGGCAGCGCCTGATTCATATGAGATGCTCCCGAGCTCCACCATGGGCCTCGGCCATTGAAGGCTGATTTGCAGGCGCGAGCTTCGCTAAGCCCCAGGCGCATCAAGTTACGTGCCCTCGTTGAGGGCCGCTTCCATTGACGCCAGACGACGCAGCGAAGTTTGCGCCGCACCCAGCCGTCAATTTCCTCAAGTGGCCGTTTGCTCTGACTGAGCTTGAAGTAGCCTGCCCACCCGCGCAGCACAGGGTTTATCCGTTCGATGACATTCGCCATCTTGTGGCCCCGCGCCCCGCGCAGCAGGTCTCTTAACCGGTCGTGCAAGCGACCCAGACTCATCGTCGCCACTCTCAGCCTCGGTTGCTGATGCCAGCTCATCCCATAACCCAGATAGTCGCAGACCCAAGGCCGTGCTACGTGGCTCTTTTCCCGGTTCAGCGTCAGTTTCAGGCGCTGATTCAGGAAACGCTCAACACCGGTCATCACCCGCGTGCCAGCTCGCTGACTGCGCACATAGATGTTCGCGTCGTCGGCATAACGCACGAAGCGATGGCCTCGCCGTTCCAGTTCGCGGTCGAGTTCGTTGAGTAGGATGTTCGACAGCAACGGCGAGAGCGGGCCGCCTTGCGGCGTCCCTTCCTGCCGTCGGCTGACGAGTCCGCCCGACATCGTTCCCGCTTCGAGGTAACGACGGATCAGCGTGAGCACACGCTTGTCTTCGATTTGACGCGCCACGTAGGCCATCAGGACATCGTGGTTGACCCGATCAAAGAACTTCTCGAGATCAAGTTCCACGCACCAGCGGTGACCCGCTGCCACGTGGCCGCGAGCGGTTTCGATGGCTTGGTGAGCGCTTCTACCCGGACGAAAGCCGTAGCTGTAGTCCGAGAACAGAGGATCGAAGATTGGCGTGAGCTGTTGCAGCAGTGCCTGTTGGATCAAGCGATCCACGACGCTGGGAATACCCAGTTGCCGTGTTCCGCCTTTGGGTTTGGGGATGTCAACGGCGCGTACACCCTGCGGGTGATACTCGCCGGCCAGCAACCTCACCTTGAGGGTCGGCCAATACTGTTTCACGTAGTCCGCCAAGTCGTCGACCGTCATGCCATCGGCACCCGGTGCGCCCTTGTTGCTGACCACACGTTGATACGCACGCCTAAGGTTGGCCGGTGCAAGCACCCGCTCCATCAGCGTGTCCGGCTCCGCGTTCGTCCACGTCACAGACGCCGCCGATACCTGTGCGCTGTCAGCCGTCATCCTCGGATACTGTCCGGGACTCGGAGTAACAGTCTTCTCTTGGAGAAATTTCTGCATTTCGGTATTCAACGAGACTTTGACGCCTACTGGCGGCATAACTTGTTCGGCCCTTGGTGACGGGGTTATTCGCCACTTACTACGGCCTCGGCTGACTTCTGCACGTTCATCCCGTCGCCTCTCGACGCTCGGTAGCACTGTGGCAAACGTGCAGATCTCCCAGGGTAATTCGCGCGACCTTCCTGCTTATGCCTGTCGGATCTACGTCGCAGCGTCCCGTGCAAGTATTGGGCTTTAGGGAAACACGCCCCTTTACCCCGCTGCGCCGCCTCTATCCGCTTGCTGTTCGTCAGGCCAGCATTTTGCCTCGGGCTTCCTTCAGATTCGCGGTCACCCGCGACACCCTTGCCTCTGGCTAACACTTCCCCTTGCCGGGTGTGTAGAGGACTTTCACCTCCAAGTCACCAGCGAGGCCACCACAGCCAAGCTGGTTGCGCTTGCGCGCAACGCGCCATGC
>NZ_JBFULH010000716.1:0-1922 GCF_056400445.1 Pseudomonas sp. P5_B2
TTGAAGGTGCCTGGCTACTTCAAAGGAACCCCGCATTCGGTCCTTGGGCATGAGGCTGCAGTTCCTTGGCCGGGATACATTCAGTACATGGACTACGAGCTTGAGCTCGGTTACGTCATCGGCAAGCGAGCAGAAAGTCTGCGTCCTGAAAACGCGCTTGATCATCTGTTTGGCATCACCATCTTCAACGACTTCAGTGCCCGAGATTGTCAGGCGGTCGAAATGCCGATTGGGATGGGTCCCACCACGTGTAAAGATTTCGCCTACGGTATAGGGCCTTGGATTACCACCGTCGATGAATTCAAAGACCTGGACCGGATCGGTATGGAAGTTCGCGTCAATGGCGAGACTTGGGGTAAGGGTGATAGCTCCAATAAGCTGTGGACGATTGGCGAACTCATCGCCTGGGCCAGTCTTGGTGAAGTCATCGTTCCTGGCGATGTGATCGGTTCGGGTACCATGGGCGGTGGTTCAGCTTTGGAGCTTGATCGTAAGCTCCAGCCAGGTGATGTCGTCGAAATGATCGTTGAGGGGGTCGGCACCCTGCGCAACACAATGGGGCAACCGATCCCGGATCTTTGGTGGCCCGAAGAACGCAAGCCATTCATGTGACGCGTAGTTAAAACTCACGCGCACATCAGAGATCTCAGGCCCGGCAATGGTTCGGACCTGACATAACAAAAACGCATACTTTGATAGGTGTTGAAATGAACATCCTTGGCCCGGACACTTTGTATTTTGGTGTTGACGATGTCGCGCTAAGTGAGCGCTTCCTGGAAGATTACGGCCTTGAGCCGGTAGGGGGCGGACGCTTTGAGGCATTGGATGGAACTGGTGTAGTTATCAAACATCGTGACGATCCGTCACTACCTGCCTGGAGTTTGCCGACCGCAAACATGTTGCGCAAGACAATGTATGGCGTAAAAGACATCGCGACTCTCGCGAGCATCCGGAAGGAATTTGAGGGCGAGCGTGAAGTCAAGGTTCTGGCCGATGGTTCACTGGAGTTAGTGGACGATCTCGGATTCGCTCTGGGCTTTCAAGTTTCGATCAGAAAGCCGCACAAACTGCCCGCCGAGCGCGTAAACGCGCCGGGAGATATTCACCGTCCTGCGAACAAAACCGGTGTGGATGAAAGTTCCGAGCTCGCTCCCAAGCCACGAACGCTCTCCCACGTTGTCTATTTCGTTCCAGATATCGAAAAGGCCGAGCGCTTCTATGCGGATCGTCTGGGCTTCAAACTCACCGACAAATTTGTCGGGATGGGTCCATTTCTGCGTCCTGCGGGTACTTTCGACCACCACACCCTTTTCTTCATTCAAACCCCGCCGCATTTGCAGGGATGCGAGCACTTTACCTTCCATATGGGGGGGCCTCAGGAAGTGCTGCAAGCCGGCTATGCGTTTGCAGCTAAAGGTTATGAGTCATATTGGGGGCCAGGGCGACATAAGTTTGGTTCTAACTGGTTCTGGTACTTCAACACCCCGTTGGGCTGCCACATCGAATACGACGCCGATATGGATCAGCACGACGATGACTGGTCGCCGCGCGTAGCCCCTGCAATCATGGATAACTCCCAGGTGTTCCTCTTCCAATGGCGTGAAAAATGGGCTCCTGGCGGCAAGCCTGATTAATAAGAGGGGTAAGTTGAAGATGGCAAAATCTGATCGCCGCAGGCTTTGCCATCTCGAGCAAATTGCGCCAGGCCAATCTTTGGGGTTCAGGAAGGAAAGCACGGGTCCCGACGACATTTTTTTAGTCAATGACTGCGGAAATATCTATGGCTATAAAAATTCTTGTCCCCATTGGCCCGGTTCAACTATGCCAGTGCGCAAGAATCGATATCTCGACAGCGAGTCCAGTCATATCGTTTGTAGTGGTCATGGTGCGTTGTTTGAAATTAGTTCGGGTTTGTGCATAAA
>NZ_JBFULH010000717.1:0-1918 GCF_056400445.1 Pseudomonas sp. P5_B2
GGAATGCTCGCGAAGAGGGAGTGTCAGTCGACATTGTTGCCGTCTGACACACCGCCTTCGCGAGCAAGCCCGCTCCCACAGGGTCGGTGTTTATTCAGGGCTGGATGTTCTCAGCCCATGAACACCTTAATGGAACAAGACTGCCGTTTTCTGCAAGGTCACCCAAACGCCCCACGCCAACGGAATACCCACCACCAGCCACGCAGCCACCGCCAACGGCTTGGTGCCCGCGTCCGCTTTCCACTCCAGCACAGTGCTGCTGTCAGCACCTTTGTCGTGGCCCAGTGCCTGTTCGGCAGCCAGTTCAGCGTCGGTCATGAAGTACTTGTCAGCCACTGGACGCACCAACAGATTGCACAGGAAGCCCAGCACCAGCAGACCGGCGAGGATGTACAAGGTGATGTCATAAGCGGCGGCACGTTCAACCCCGATGCTCAGCTGATATTCACGCAGGTAGTTCACCAACACCGGACCCAACACGCCCGCCGCCGCCCACGCCGTCAACAGACGACCATGGATCGCACCCACCATCTGCGTACCGAACAAGTCCGCCAAATAAGCCGGGACCGTCGCAAAACCACCGCCGTACATCGACAGGATGATGCAGAAAGCCGCCACGAACAGCGAAATATTACCCAGGTGACCGAGGTTCGGAATCAGCGCATACAGCGCAAAACCCAACGCGAAGAACACAAAGTAGGTGTTTTTACGGCCCAGGTAATCGGAGAACGAGGCCCAGAAGAATCGACCACCGATGTTGAACAGGCTCAGCAAACCGGTGAAACCGGCCGCAATCGCTGCAATCGAAGCCAGTTGCCCGGCGTCCAGTTGACCGAATGGCAGGTCCACACCGATCAATTTGCCACCGAACACTTCCTGCAACAGCGGCGACGCCATGCCGAGGATGCCGATACCGGCCGAAACGTTCAGGCACAGCACCAGCCACACCAGACGGAACTGCGGAGTTTTCCAGGCGACGTTCACATGAACGTGGCGGTGGGTGATCATCGCGTTCGCGGCTTTTTTCGCCGGAGCGGTCCAGCCCTCAGGCTTCCAGCCGGTAGGCGGAACGCGGTAGGACAATGCGCCACCGATCATGAACACGAAGTAGATCGCGGCCATCACCAGGAAGCTCTGCCATACGCCCACGCTATCTGCCGAAGCGAAATGGCTCATCAGGGCTGCGGCCAGCGGAGCGCCGACCATCGCACCACCGCCAAAACCCATGATCGCCATACCGGTCGCCATGCCGCGCTTGTCCGGGAACCACTTGATCAAGGTCGAAACCGGCGAGATATACCCCAACCCCAGGCCGATACCGCCAATAACCCCGGAGCCGACCCACATCAGCCAGATCTGGTGGGTATAGATCCCCAATGCTGAAATCAGCAGACCACCACACCAGCACAGTGCCGATACAACACCCGCCTTGCGCGGCCCGGCGTGTTCCAGCCAGCCACCCCAGATCGCTGCCGAGCAGCCGAGGAAGATGAAGAATAGGGTGTAGATCCAGCCGAGCATCGAGATCGGCCAGTCGCATTGCGACGAGAAAATTTGCGAAATGAAGCTCATATCCGGCGCGCAGGTAACCGGCTTGGTCACACCCAGCGCCTTGGACAGTGGCAGCCAGAACACTGAAAAACCGTAGGCCATGCCGATGCAAAGGTGGATGGCCAGAGCGGCCGGTGGTACCAGCCAACGGTTAAAACCGGGCTTGGCGATGATGCGCTCCTTGGAGAGGAACGCAGGCTGGCCGGCGTTGAGGCCGTCCGCCGTGATGCTCGTGGTCATTGTGTATCCCCCAATTATTAGTAGGGTTCGCCAGCCACTCCTCACCCCCAGCCTCTATGCGCACGCATGACCGTTTTGTTGGGTGAAGCTGCTTTTTGTGCGACATCTCGTCGCAGCAGGACGGACG
>NZ_JBFULH010000718.1:0-1913 GCF_056400445.1 Pseudomonas sp. P5_B2
TGTGAGTAATGATGAAAAACAACGTATTGGGCAGAGCAGAAATGAGCTTTTGAATCAACTGAACCTCATCCGCTCTGTTCAACTCTGAAGTCGCTTCATCGAGGATGACGATCGCCGGGGTATTGAGGGTCAGATCAAGCAATGCCAGTCGTTGTAGTTCTGACTTGCTCAGGTTTACTTCACCATTCCAGGGGACGTGTTGGTTAAAGCCATCCTGCAATTGCTCGACAATATCCGAGAGCCCGAGATAGGCCGCGCCTTGATTGAGTTCTTCCAGTGACGGGTTGTTAAAGTGCTGCGCCAGCGAACCCGGTTTAAACACGGGGTTGGAGGTCAGTAGCTGGACTTCTTCCGCATGCTGGCGTGCTAGGTACCCATCGGTGCCGCCTAGCGTGGATATCTGCCCTTGGCTTGGGAACAAACTGCCCACTACCAGGTTGGCAAACGTGGATTTTCCGACGCCACTGGCACCCATGATCACAACGACTTCATTCTCATGGAACGATTGGTCGAAGTGTTCGAGCACCGTTGAGCCGCTGTTCGGGTTAATGAACGTGACATCGGAAAAGGACACCAGCGGGGCATTCGAACCGACCTTTGTCTGCACCGGCGAAGGTCGAGGCTGAAAGCTGGCAACCACCAGGCGATCAGCACTGTCCAGGACTTGCCGGAGTTCAACGAGACATCTGCCGAGTCGTGCAAAAATCGCAATCAGGCTGTAGGAGAGACTGATCGCCAAAACGTTCACCATGCTGACCGTGCCCGTTGCATGGAAGTAAATCGTTGACGCAACGATGCATGACAGGAAAAAAACGCCGATCAAATCCAGCTTGTAGCTATACCAGCGACGCGTTGCTGCATTGTCCAGCGAGGCGAATGCCCGAGTAGTCACGCTGGGTGACAACCAATCCAGAATCATCGAATTGTCGTGTGCATTATCAAATCGACCACCTGACCAATTCAGTGCCTGAACACGTGCAAACAAGGTGGATGTGGCGTCGATTTCCCTGGTATTGAATCGCCGGAGTAACTCGCCGGAGTTTCTTGCGCCATACCAGTAGCAAAGCCCGATAACAACGAACGGCAGCAATACATAGAGGTTGTTCAGCATGACGTAGCCGATTGTTATCAACAGCAAGGTTACGGCGCCAACCGTTTCCAGCAACAACACCGGCAGAACCTCATCGACGCGACGCTGATCCCAGGTCAGCTTGTTCTGACTGTCACGATTAACCTCTTGAGCCAGGGTGTGGTCCAGGCCTGGATTCATCAAATTAGCGAAGTAATGAATGCATTGGGTTGAGGCTGCATCAATACTTTTCCTGACGGTAATCAGCGCCCCGAAAATCGACAGGACCGCACTCACCACTAAAACACTGACCAGCCCGATCAAGGACAGCTGCAAGTGTGTCGTGAGATAACCGCTGGCAATAATGTAATCGCCCGCAATGGTAAACACTTCTTTAAGGGCGAATAGCGCGAAGGCTATCAACGAGATTTTCCACAGGCCGAAATCCAGCAGGCTTCTTGTGATTGACCTTGAGCGTGTCGTTGCAGTTTTTGACCGCTCGGGTACAGAGAGAGGCTCTGCTTCGTCTGCCGGAACAACCGGGGTGAGGTTCTCGGAGCGGGTGCCAACAGGGTGTGAATGCGCTGCAAGTTGATTGGTTTGCACGTGCGCAATGTTGCCGCCCGCCACTGTCCAGACTTCTTGCGCGGCCGCTTTCTCTTCCTGTTTGTCCGTGACAAAAATGACGTTGGTATCGCGCCATGGACCTTGCAGAAGTGAAACAAGCAGGCCCGCCGCGAGTCTTTCGTCCAGACCCGAAGTGGGTTGGTCAATGAAGATCCACTGCGGCTGTGCGACCAAGGCTCTGGCCAACTCAAGACGCTTTCCCTGGCCTCTGGAAACG
>NZ_JBFULH010000719.1:0-1913 GCF_056400445.1 Pseudomonas sp. P5_B2
GGCCCAGAATCACACCGAGCACACCAGCCAGAATAAAGTGCGGGCCCATCAAGAACATACGAAATACAAACAGCATTTGCAGGCCCCACCGGGACAAAGGTGGCGCAGTGTACGGATGTGCACTGTTTTCGGCAATTGCCGCTAAAGAGGGGGAGAAAGGCGATGTTTGTGAGTATGTTTCTGACTTGTTGGTCAGATGCGGCCTAGAGCGGTTGCAGACTTTTCAGCGCAGCACGTAAGAAAAAGCCCGACACGACGGTCGGGCTTTTCGGTGCAGTGCGTTTGAGCTTAACCCAAATGCTCCTGGTCCAGGATGATCGCGTTGTCCAGCGTCTCCAGCAACGCCTTGCGTACTTTCAGCTTGGTGTTCTTGTGCGCGGTCATGTTGATCTTCTTCAACTGACGAGCCGCCGCCAGCGCTGCGCCTTGCAACTCTTCGGCCGACACCACCACGTCGAGGAAACCGGCATCCACGGCGCTCTGCGGGTTAAACATCTCACCATTGATCACAGAGCGGTGGAACGCCGACTTGCGCAGGCGATCACGTGCGATTTCGATACCGGCGTGGTGCATGGTCATGCCGATCTGCACTTCGTTCAGGCCAATGCTGAATGGGCCGTCGACACCAATGCGGTAATCCGCCGACAGCAGCAGGAAAGCACCCTTGGCCACGGCATGCCCAGGACATGCCACGATCACCGGGAACGGGTGCGACAGCAGGCGACGGGCCAGGGTCGAACCGGCAGTGACCAACGCAACGGCTTCTTTAGGGCCGGACGTCATCACCTTCAAGTCATAACCACCCGACAGAATCCCGGGGGTACCGGTAATGATCACCACCGCACGATCCGTCACCGCTTGATCCAGCGCAGCGTTAAACGCAGCAATTACGTCGGGCGAGATGGCATTGACCTTGCCATTGCTCAAGGTCAGGGTCGCGATACCGTCTTCGAGATGGTAGGAAATCAACTCACTCATGACGCTATTCCTTGTATGAAAGTTGGGGCAGACGTTACCCACCGCGGCAGGCCAGGTAAAGCGCTGTGACTGACCCGCCAGTCACCCTTTCCCTGCCAGGCAAGCGTGGCCCGCCACACCCGCCGCGCATTCCCCTCTATATAGAAGAGGGCGCGAAGCCGGAGATTGGCAGGTTTGCCATGGGCATCAACCCGCCGGAATGACTAAAACGCTAAGCGCATGAAAATTCTGCAAAAAAAGTTTGCCATCAGAAAAGGTTTCGACTACATTAGCGCGCCTCGACAGACAGAACTTGTTTGACGAGATACGGTGAAGTGTCCGAGTGGCTTAAGGAGCACGCCTGGAAAGTGTGTATACAAGAAATTGTATCGAGAGTTCGAATCTCTCCTTCACCGCCAAATTCGATGTAACCAGAACCCCTGATTTCGAGAGAAGTCAGGGGTTTTGTGGTTTCTGGGGGCTGGGTTTTGGAAGTGGCGCTGTCGTTTCTGAAATTTATGTAGGACGAGTCGCGGGTCTGTGGGATGCAGTGCTGGAAAGCCAAGCGCTTGGGGCGTCCACAAGGTTTGGCGTCTCAAATGAGCCATATCGAGAAGGGGTTTTCGTTTTGTGCCTTCGGGTTCAAGATGAAAAAAAGGGCAGCACATATGACTGCTTCCCCCTTAACTCAGAATGGACTCACGCCCGTTATGCAGGAAATGACCATGAAACAGGCCGAACTCGAAAAGGTTCATGTAGAAATCATCAAATTGCTCGCTGAGCAACGCAATCTGAATGCTGAAGCGGGCAAGTTGAGTGCCGAGGCGGCAAAATGACCCGTGAGACCTTTTGGTATCCGGTGGCGATCGCCATAGAATGATTGGTACGGTAGCAACCGTCACTGCGGTGTTGATTAAACTTCTTTAGCGCCTGATTTTTCCCCATCCGGTATGACC
>NZ_JBFULH010000720.1:0-1908 GCF_056400445.1 Pseudomonas sp. P5_B2
CATTGCATTCGCGAGCAAGCCCGCTCCCACAAGGGTACTGCGTCAGGTCATGTTTAGAGGCAGGTGGCCAACGCCGCCAAACGGCGCTTGGCAACGAAATCGTCTTGCTGCGCGTAGTAATTCAACACGGTGCCGGAAGCGTCGGTGGTCACGTCCACAAAGGATTCCGCCGACCGTGTGTAGACCGTCGAACCGCCGTTTTTACCGGGCTGCAAATAGGCGGCAGCATCCACACCGAACACCGCCTCGTCCTGCCAGGAATACTGCACGCACTCAGCCACGATGGTAGGCGGCTTGGTCGATTTCAGGGTTTTGTACGGGGTCTTGGTGCGAGCATCGTCCATCACCGAGCCCGCGCAGCCGGCCAGCAACGTCACGGCCAGCGCCACCATCAGTATTCGCATTACGTTCGCTCATCAAGAAAAAGCGGACTGTATCACCGTGGCGTGGCGTTTCGTTCTGCTTTACTTCATTTATACCGCGACACCGCGTAACGATTCGCGCACCCTGTCGCGCCATAAACACTGTATCGCGCCTTTTTTCTGGAAGCCCCAATGACACCCAACGCCGAATTCTACAAACCGACCCCTGAATACGCCGACAAGCTGATCAGCCAGATCGGCCAGACACCGTCCTGGATTGCCAAGCGCATCGGCGTCACCGACAAGCGCATTCGCTACATCCTCGACGGCGAACGCACCGTCAAAGGCGAAACCACGCCGATCAAAATGACCTACACCGAGCAGTTCGCCCTCGAATGCCTGGCTGCAGCAGCCAAGGCCAGCAAGAAACAATCTTCGTAACCCGTTACCAAGGAGCGACCATGGCGGCAACCGATCAGCAACACGAGCAGGCGCTAAAGAAGTTTCTCGATGAGCGCCCTGAACTGCGCAATGAGCTCGACAACCTCAACCCACTGCTGGCTCAGGCCAAGGGTGAGACCCCGGCTCAGTACCGCGACGAGCGACTGCACGAAGCCTTCGAAGCTGAAGCCGAGAGCCAGGGGTTGTTCGCCTGGGAACTGACGCTGCTGCTAACGGCCGCCACACCCGAGGACTACGAGGCCCAGCGCCGAGAGGTGCATAAGGAAGTCGCGGAGATGGCCGGTATGGACTGGCTGGACTATTGCGAGTTATACGGGATAGCACCGTAACCACTGTTCAAGGATGCCCTCGCAGATGCTGCCATCCACCTCCTCAACCCACGCCAGCCCCGGGCACCTGCACACCCAAAAGTGGCGTGGGCGCGTCGGCATGACGCTGGTGGCCATGCTCTCGGTGCTCGCCGGCATGACCGACGCCATCGGCTTCATGGCCAGCGGCGATTTCGTCTCGTTCATGAGCGGCAACACCACCCGCCTGGCTGTCGCCATCAGTGTCGGCGATCTGGGGCTGACCGGGCGGCTGCTGCTGCTCGTAGCCACCTTCATCGTCGGCAATGCCTTGGGCATTATCGTCAGCCGCCTCGGCGGGCGACGGGCGCTGCCATTGATGCTGAGCATCGCCACGTTGCTGTGCGCCGCCGCCATCTGGCCTTTGGACGAACAACTACCTGCGCTGCTGGCCGCGATCATCGCCATGGGCATGCTCAATGCCGCCGTCGAGCAAGTGAACGGCCTGCCGGTCGGCCTGACCTATGTCACCGGCGCCCTCTCGCGTTTCGGACGCGGGCTGGGGCGCTGGCTGCTCGGCGAACGACGCGATGGCTGGCGGGTGCAACTGATTCCGTGGACCGGGATGTTTGCCGGGGCTGTCCTTGGGGCGGTGCTGGAACATCATTTTGGACTCAAGGCGTTGTTTGCCAGCGGATTGCTGGCGGGCGTGCTGGGGGTGGTGTCGTTGAGAATTCCGCGGCGGTGGCAGTTGGGGTTTATGCCGCGCTGATTTTAATGTTGCCTGTCAGGCAGCC
>NZ_JBFULH010000721.1:0-1906 GCF_056400445.1 Pseudomonas sp. P5_B2
GGCTATAGGTAATGAAGGGCTATAGGTAATGAAGACGATGGGCATGATGTACCACCAGCGGCGGGTGGGGAGTGAAGCTGTTTTCATTTTGGTGCTCCTGAGCTTGTTGTTTTTGTCGCAGCAGGTAACGGGTTAAATCTTTAGTGACTCCAAAGGCCTCATCGCGGGCAAGCCTTGCTCCTACAGGGCCTTGCGCTAATCCTGTAGGAGCAGAGCTTGCTCGCGATTGACACCCTCAAATTCAGCGGACATTTCGAACCGGGTCGGCAAACCTTCCATATCCCCCCGACTCTGTACCGCACGGCTACCAATCCAGTTGGCTCGCCGCACCGCGTCGGCAACGCTGTGGTTTTCCAGGAGCGCGCTGATCATGCCAACGGCAAAGCCATCGCCAGCGCCCACAGTATCGACCACGGTTGCCACCGGCACACCGGCAACAAATCCCTGATCCAGAGCCGTGCGGTAATAAGCGCCCTGCGGGCCCAACTTGATCGCCACCGCTTCGGCGCCCTGATCAAGGTAAAACGCCGCGATGTCCGCCGGGTCTTCATACCCGGTGAGCAAGCGACCTTCACTCAATCCCGGCAGCACCCAATGGGCGAGTGCCGCAAGGCGGTTGATTTCGGTAATCATCAGTTGCTCGCTGGCCCACAGGCTCGGGCGCAGGTTCGGGTCGAACGACACGCTGCGTCCGGCATTGCGCATGCGCGTCATCAACTCAAAGGACATTTCCCGGGCAGAGGCGGACAGCGCCGGCGGAATGCCGGTGGCGTGCAGGTGCCGCGCGCCGAGCAATGACGGGGTGATGGATTGCACCGACAAATGACTGGCCGCCGAACCGCGACGGAAATACTCCACCGCCGGATCGCTGCCATCGTCGGTGCGGGACTTGAGCTGAAACCCGGTCGGGTGCGCCGGGTCGATGGCGACATGGTTGCAGTCCAGGCCTTCTTTGCGCAGCGTGTCGACGACAAACCGCCCCAACGAATCGGCACCCACCCGGCTCAACCATGCCACGTTGAATCCGAGCCGAGAAAGGCCAATCGCAACGTTGTTGTCCGCCCCGGCAATACGTTTGTGGAACTGGCCCACGTCGGCCAGATCACCGCGTTGCTCGGCGACAAACATCGCCATGGTCTCGCCGAACGACAGAATATCGAACTCAGACATGCGCCTTCTCCAGCCGGCGTTGACCCAGGTGGGCGAGGGTGGCGACGTGTTCCCGGGTCAGTTGCACCAGGTCATCGCCTTGCAGCGGATATTCCGCTGCGCGCATGACGCCTTGGGTCATGTGTTGCAGCAGTTGTTCCCATTGATGCACGTCGCTGGCCGTCGGCGCGATGGCGACCAGTTTGCCGTCGGCGCGACGGGTCACGGCTTTGCAGTGCACGTAGCCGACATGTCGACCGAGCAACCGCGCGGCACTGGCGGCGGACTGGTCTTGCCATTGCCAGTTGCCGATGTCGAAGGTCATTTTGATCGGTAACCGGTGTTGCTCGACTTCGCCGAAGAAGCGTTGAAACGGTTCGATGCGGCCGCCGTGCAAGGTCTGGTCGTTTTCCACCAGCAATTGCACTGGGCTCTGAGCCAGGACGCGGCTCAATGCCAGCAGATCATTGTTGTCGGTGAAGTAGCCCAGAGAGACTTTCAGCCATTTGGCACCGAACGTTTCGGCACGCTCAAGAGTGCTGAGCAGTTCAGGGCTGGGCTTGGACTGACCGGCCAGCCACAGTTCCATTGGTGCGGAGTAGATGCATTCCAGACCTTGGGATCGGCTGTCGTCAGCCAGTTGCAGCGGGTTTTCGTCCGTCAGCAACTCCTCGCGCCATTCAATTTGAGTGGCACCGGCGGCGGCCAATATATGGATAAAACTGCCTTGGCCACGTTGGCGCACAAGGTCCGCGCC
>NZ_JBFULH010000722.1:0-1898 GCF_056400445.1 Pseudomonas sp. P5_B2
AGCCGGCGATCACCAGCCAAATGCCCCAGCGCGCGGGTTTACTGATGTTCAGATCCACCTCGTTCTTGGGGTCGATATGAATCATCTCGGTGTGTGGGCTCATTTGCATGATCGATCACTCCCGTGATTTGACAGAGGCCAGCGGGGTCGACGTGCCTGCAGGCATTACAGTGGCCTTGCGCAGCGCTGCGAATACTTCGTCACGCGTGCCGAGCATCTGCACACCGCCGTCGCGCAGCATCAGCACCTGATCGACGGCGCAGAGCACGTTGGGACGATGGGAAATCAGAATGACGGTGGCGCCACGCTCCTTGAGTTTGGCCAGCGCATCGACCAGGGCCTTTTCGCCGACGTCATCGAGGTTGGCGTTCGGTTCATCCAGCACGATCAGATTGGGTTCGCCATACAGCGCACGGGCCAAGGCGATGCGTTGCTTCTGACCACCGGAAAGCGGGCTGCCATCAGTGCTCAGGCGAGTGTCATAACCCTGCGCAAAACGCAGGATCATCTCGTGCACGCCAGTGGCCTTGGCAGCGCGGATGACCGCGTCGCTGTCCACTTCACCAAAGCGCGCAATGTTGTCGGCGATGCTGCCCTCGAACAGCTCCACGTCCTGTGGCAGGTAGCCGAGCCAAGGGCCAAGTTCACCCTTGTTCCAAGTGAATATGTCCGCACCGTCCAGGCGCACCTTGCCGGCCTGCGCCGGCCAGACGCCAACCAGCAGGCGGGCGAGGGTGGATTTGCCCGAGGCGGATGGACCGATAACGCCAAGGCTTTCGCCGGGTACCAGGCTGAAGCTCACGCCGCGCAGAATGGTGTTGTTGGTTCCGGGGGAACCGGCATACACATTCTCCACCGCCAGCATGCCCATCGGCCGCTGCAACGACATGCTCGGTGGCCGGCGCGGATATTCGTTCAACATTTCGTTGAGCCGGCCCCAGGCCGAACGGCAGCCTAGCAGTTGTTTCCACGATGCGATGACTTGTTCCACCGGGCCCAGCGCGCGGCCAGTGAGGATCGAACAGGCAATCATCATCCCCGGGGTGATCTTGCCTTCGATCGCCAGCAGCGCACCGGCGCCGAGGATCAGCGACTGCAAAGTGATACGCACGAAGCGCCCGGTACTGCTGATCATGGCTGCGCGGTCGGAGGCCAGGGTCTGCATTTCCAGAATGCGCAAATGGCTTTGGTACCAGCGCTTGCCGATTGCCGGCAGCATGCCCATGGCCTCGATGACCTCGGCATTGCGCAGGTTGTTGTTGGCATAGGTGGCGGAGGAGAGGGCGGCCTGATTGGCTTCGGCCAGCGGCTTCTGCGTCGCTTTCTCGGTCAGATAGGCCAATCCCACCAGAATCAGCGAACCGATCAGAGTGAGCAGTCCGAGTATCGGGTGGATCAGATAGGCGATTAACAGGTAGAGCGGTGTCCACGGCGCATCGAAGAAAGCGAACAGGCTATTGCCAGTGAGGAACTGACGAACCTGCGAGAGATCTTGCAGGGCCTGGGCCGGATTACCTCCGGCGCGGCTCAGGTTGCGCTCGAATGCAGCGGTGAAGATGCGACGATTGAGGTCCATGTCGAGGCAATTTCCGACTCGGATCACCATGCGGGTGCGGACCAGTTCCAGCGTGGACATCAGCAAGAACAGGCCTATCACCAGAACGGTCAACATCGTCAACGTCGTGACGTTGCGACTGACCAAGGCCCGATCATAGACCTGCAGCATGTATACGGAGGGTGTCAACATCATGACGTTGATGACGCCACTGAACGCTGCTAGCGCGTAAAAACTGCGGCGCAGGCGAAAGAGCGCGTCGGCCAGTTCGGAACGGGTGCTCGACTGTTTGTGCATTTGGATCTCCCCTTCGAAAAGCCGGCTCCTTCCAGCTCTACAGCTC
>NZ_JBFULH010000723.1:0-1898 GCF_056400445.1 Pseudomonas sp. P5_B2
GTGCGTTGGTCAGACTCTGCGGTACATCGTCGCTGATTCTGGGGGCGAAGTTTTTTACCAGCCCTTTGTCATCCAGCAGGGTATCCGCCAGTTTTGCGCGCCATTCCACTGTTTTCGGTAATGCCAGCGTTGCAAATTCCTGTGCGGTGACCGCGCAATGGAGAGTGTCTGATTTGAGTTTTGTGAGGTGTTGCTGCAATTGCCCCAACGGATAGTCGTCACTGCATTGCAGTTCGAGTACACGTTGCAGCATGGGGATGTCGTAGGCGGATTCTTTGACCCAGCGTGTTATCCAGTCCAATTGCATCAGGATGTTCAGCAGGCTGAATGCGGGGTCAGCTTCATTTCTCAGGATGACTTGATCTATTTCGCCAGTCAGAGTGCCAATCGAAGTCATCCCCGTTTCAGGAGAGAKGGCTAACGATTGCAGGATCAGATCCGTATTTTTTCGATCTGTGTATTCGTCAAAGTGACCGACCTTCCATTTGATGATTCCCCCCGTCAGTGATGTCTGGCTATTGGGGTTAGTGGTTTGAATCTTGTCGATGTCGATCCATGGCGCTTCGATCTCGCCTGGCGCTTTGGAAAAATGGAGGACAAGTCGTTGATCTTTTTTGGCATCGGCAAACCATTGCGTGTTTGTCCGCAGGGTTGAACCGGCATGCAAAGTCGCTTCACCAGGGCCGCCCTGTTCCGGAAGCTGGAAAACGGCGCGCATCTCGAAATAATCTTTTCCCTTACGGCCGCTTATGCGAAAAATACGTCGGCCGGAGTCGCCGGTCGCCAGGCACCTGGAAATGCTGTCCCCTCCCAGCAAATTGACCAACGTAATACTGTCGGCAATCGAATGCCCAAACATTCGCGCTGTCCGTGCCTGGCGATAAATGGATGACACCGTGGGCAAATCACACTTGAGCGAACCCAAGTGTTTTTGAGTGTTTTTGACAACCCACAATAGTGAGTCCTCTGTCTTAGGCAGGCCAAGGCTGACGCTCAAATGCTGGTGGATGGCGTGAGACGCTGGATCCGAATCATCCGCCTGGAAGGCACGACCATCGAGTTCGAGCGGTGTATCAAACACACGRGCCTGATTGAATACCTTGTCAAACAGGGACGTGTTGTCGCCGGTCGAACAGGGAGATACCTGGTGCAGCACGGCGGCGAACTCTTCAGCCTTGATCGAGTACTGGCGGTTCAGATAGCGAAAAATACCCAGGGCCCGGATGGCGTAGTTGTTCAACTGCATCTGGTCATTTTTTTTGGGCAGATTCGATTCAAATGCGCTGCACAACAAGGCGTCCAGATCGGTGAACGGAATATCGAGCCAGCGCTGAAGACGGATCATTCGATGCAAACGCTCGAATCGTTCCTCGGTCGCGTTGGCGATTTGCGCAGGTTTTATTTCTTTATCCATGGTCATGCTTTTGTCGTTGACCGCTTGAGGACCGTTTACATAGCGGGCTCCAAAAGGCTGTGGGGAAGGCGCTGACAGCATGTACTGTGGAGAGCTGTTTGGCGCGTATTTGCCTTGGGCCAGCAAGGCTTCCATTTGCTCGGCTTTAAGTTCGGTTCGTTCCAGGAAGGTGTTGATTGTTTCCAGACCAGAAATTGACGCGGTTCCGTAGATTTTTTCCCAGTGGATGTCTTTTTGAGAGCGCTGTTCTTCGGGGGTGAGTTTGGCGTATGCAGCATCTTCCAGGACTCTTTCAGCCCATGGCCGTTCCGTCAGCAATGCTTGCTGTTTTGGACCCAGCCCGGACATCAGCAACTGAGCGGCATCCGAGGAAATGTCCAGCCCCTTGCCGTACAAGGACGCGTCGTAAGACCGCAGAGGCAGGAATTCGCTGACGAGGTAATTCAGCTCTCCGAGTGTCGGTTTGTTCCCCCCCAGCCCCAGC
>NZ_JBFULH010000724.1:0-1898 GCF_056400445.1 Pseudomonas sp. P5_B2
GGGTCAGGCCGCCGATGCTGACGGCGATAACCATGAAGAAGGCCAGCAGGCCAATATTCTTCTCGACTGCTTCATGCTTCATCAGTGAGCTCCAACTACAGCGATCTGTTCGGCGGCTTTGGCTTCTACCGGGTTCGAGGCGCGTACGGTACGCCATACGTTGTAGGCCATGAGCAGCATGCCGCTGGCAAAGAACGCACCGCCCACGGCGCGAACGATGAAACCAGGGTGGCTGGCTTGCAGCGCTTCGACGAACGAGTAGGTGAGAGTGCCGTCATCGTTGATTGCACGCCACATCAGGCCTTGGGTGATGCCGTTGACCCACATCGAAGCGATGTACAGAACGGTACCGATGGTTGCGAGCCAGAAATGTGCGTTGATCAGGCCGACGCTGTACATTTGCGGGCGACCGAACAGTTTCGGAATCATGTGGTAAACCGCGCCGATCGAGATCATCGCTACCCAGCCCAAAGCACCGGCGTGTACGTGGCCGATGGTCCAGTCAGTGTAGTGAGACAGCGCGTTGACGGTCTTGATGGCCATCATCGGGCCTTCAAAGGTCGACATGCCGTAAAACGCCAGCGACACGACCAGGAAGCGCAGGATCGGGTCGGTGCGCAGCTTATGCCAGGCGCCCGACAGGGTCATCATGCCGTTGATCATGCCGCCCCAGCTTGGTGCCAGCAGGATGATCGACATTGCCATGCCCAGCGACTGAGCCCAGTCCGGCAGCGCGGTGTAGTGCAGGTGGTGCGGGCCGGCCCAGATGTACAGGGTGATCAGCGCCCAGAAGTGCACGATAGACAGGCGATAGGAGTAGATCGGACGCTCGGCCTGCTTCGGAACGAAGTAATACATCATCCCCAGGAAGCCGGTGGTCAGGAAGAAACCGACCGCGTTGTGACCGTACCACCACTGGACCATTGCGTCGGTCGCACCGGCGTAAGCCGAGTAAGACTTGAACAGGCTGACCGGCAGCGATATGTGGTTGACGATGTGCAGCATCGCAGTCACGAGGATGAAGGCACCGAAGAACCAGTTACCGACATAGATGTGCTTGGTCTTGCGCTTCATGATGGTGCCGAAGAACACCAGTGCGTAGACGACCCAGACGATGGCCAGCAGAATCGCGAGAGGCCATTCCAGCTCCGCGTATTCCTTGCTGGTGGTGTAACCCAGCGGCAAAGTAATACCGGCACCGACGATCACCGCTTGCCATCCCCAAAAGTGGAAGGCCGCGAGGCTGTCGGAAATCAGTCGCGTTTGGCAGGTTCGCTGCACGACGTAATAAGAAGTGGCGAACAGTGCACAACCACCGAAGGCGAAAATCACCAGGTTGGTGTGCAACGGGCGTAAGCGTCCAAAAGTCGTCCACGGCAGACCGAAGTTCAATTCCGGCCATACGAGCTGTGAGGCGATGAAGACACCGACCCCCATGCCAAGTATCCCCCAGACCACCGTCATGATGGCGAACTGGCGGACTACCTTATAGTTATAAGCAGTCGGACTGATTGCTGTGCTCATTCTAAGGTTCCACGGTTTGGGTGTTTTATTAGGAGTAAAAATCGGCCGCAAGTATGGAGAAAGCAGGGGGTCATTGCAACGCGCCATGACCCCGGTCAAGGCTTTCAAAAGCTGATTCTGCGGCCTTTCCATGCGCCGCGTAAGGACAAAATCACCCAAGGGCAAAATGTCTCGGCGGACGAAAATGGTGAGGGGGTCCGGTCAGTTGTAACGGGACGTGTTCAATCGCAACGATCGAGTGACCGACGGCAATTGGCGCGACAGCCGGTAATTACCAGCCTTTGCAGCTTGTCATCGAACAGAATCGTCGAACACATCGGCTAAAAACGACCTGGAACCGGCTCATGCCAGTCCGCATCGAGCAAGCTTAGACC
>NZ_JBFULH010000725.1:0-1897 GCF_056400445.1 Pseudomonas sp. P5_B2
GCCTGGTTCATCGCATACCACTGCTGCAAGACCCGGTCGTTACCCAAGTTGGCGTCGCGCAGGCTGTAGGCGAACTGAGAGTCCCAATCCAGTTTTCCGGGCCATTGCACGATCGGACCAAATTCCGAGCTGTACACCACATGCTCAACCTGAACGGTCCGACCGTCGGCTTGCTTCACCTTCACCGTCACGGTTTGCTTCTTCATGGGCAAGGACTGGCCGTCGAGCAGGTAGCGGGTCGAGTCCTTGGGATCAAGCTGCAGTCGATACAGCGTGAAGTGTTTGGACGAATCCACGGTGTGGGTCCAGGCCAGGTGCTGGTTGAAGCCGATATTGATCATCGGCAACCCCGGCAGCGCCGCGCCCATCACATCCAGCTTGCCGGGAATCGTCAGGTGCATCTGATAGAAGCGCATCCCGCCAACCCAGGGGAAATGCGGATTGGCCAGCAACATCCCGCGACCATTGAATGAACGCTCGCTGCCGATGGCCACGGCGTTACTGCCGCGGTCCAGCGCAAACCGTTGCAGACGCGTGGCAGCCACCTGGAAAGACGACGGTTCAGCGGTTACCTGCGCGACACCGTTGGGAGGTGTGGCGCCGGCCAGCGCTTCGGCAAACTGCCCTACCCCGCCTTCGACCAGCAGACGCCGGGTCAACTTGACCAGATCCTGGGCGCTAATCTCGCGCACCCACGCCCCCTGACATTGCGCCGGCAAACCCTGTGCACGGCGCTCTGCCAGCGAACGGTTGTAGCCGGCTACGTAACCTTCCATGAGTTGCTGTACTTCAGGGGGTTGAGCCTGCCAGAAACCGGTGACGGCTTCAGGGGTATTCAACCAGGTAAAAAACAGGTCACTGACCAGGTTTTCGCGCTCCTCGACCGTCAGCTGATCCGGGCCGAAATACCGTGAACGCTCTCCATTGACGGTGACAATTTCATTGGCCAGCAAACACAGGTTGTCCTGAGCGTAGACGTACCCGATGCCATAACCGAGCCCTCGCTCATTGTCGGCACGAATGTGTGGCACGCCAAAACCGGTGCGGCGAATATCCGCGCTCGCCTGTTCCGGTTGACTGCGCGCATTGGCCGCAAGGCTCAGCCCCGCTAGAAACGCTGCAAGGCCTAACCTGGTTAACTGCCTGGAAATAATCACGCTCGCTCCTGTTCGAAAAGACAAACACCCTGCCCTCTCYCTGAAACGAAACAAAAGACAAAAATTTAGGCCTGCAAAGACACTCCATGTACCCTTAATGACATTCCACTCACATAGCGTCGACAAATTTTCTACATTCAGGTCTTCATTATTCGGCGTGCTCGTTCGTCTAATGATTTGAGAGCACTCATCACATTTTCTGGCCGGCTCGAAAAAGGAGTTATTGCATGTACAACTCGYAACTGCCAACGGACGGCAGCGACGCGCCAACGGGCCCTGCCATGGGCTCTGCCATTTTCGAACAGCGCAGCGAGCGCAATGGCAATGAGCGCATCCGATTGCTGCTCAAAAGCTTTGGCCTGCGAACCAGTCTGGTTCGCCTGAAAGTCATCGACGCCTTGCTGGCCGCCGCCGAAAGCGAGCGCAGCCTTGGCGTGCGCGGCGTGCACAGCCAGTTGCTGGACCTGGGTATACCCCTGTCCTTTCTCAGTGTGCGGGAAGTGTTGAAGCGTTTGTGCAGCGAAGGTGTGATCACCCTCAATCCAGACAAAAGCTACAGCCTGCATCCGCACGCTGTAGCCATGCTCCATCGCGATTGATCAGTTCAAGGGGCGTCGCTCAAGGCTTGACCTTGCGACGCATCATGCCGTTGATCACCACCACGATCACCGCCACACCGATGGCGATGTACTGAAACAGCTTCTCGCTGATAACACCTTCGTTTTGCAGATACGAAAGGC
>NZ_JBFULH010000726.1:0-1889 GCF_056400445.1 Pseudomonas sp. P5_B2
GTGCATACAGCGGCACGATGTAGAAGCCACCGAAGATCCCCAGACCAAGGATGTCGATCAACACCAGCCAGGTGTGACCGAACCCGAGGACTTCGACCCAGCCATGGCCCGTCACGCTGTCCGGAATTCCGCCGGAATGCCACCACAACAACAAGCCAAACACGGTCAGGCCGAACGAGCCGAACGGCACCAAGCCGATCTCGACTTTGCGCCCGGAGAGCTTTTCACACAGCATAGAACCGAGCGCGATACCCACCGAGAACACCGTCAGAATCAGCGTCACCGCAGTTTCGTCGCCGTGCATCCACTCTTTGGCATAGGCCGGGATCTGCGTCAGGTAAATCGCCCCGACAAACCAGAACCATGAGTTGCCGACAATCGAACGCGACACTGCCGGGGTCTGCCCAAGGCCCAACTTCAAGGTGACCCAGGATTGGCTGAAAATGTTCCAGTTCAGGCGCATTTCCGGCGACGACGCTGCCGCCCGTGGAATGCTGCAACTGGCCAGGTAGCCGAGCACCGCAACGCCGATGATCGCGCAGGAGACAATGAGCGCGTAATGACTGGAGGACATCATGATCCCGGCGCCGATAGTCCCGGCGAGAATCGCCAGGAAGGTGCCCATTTCCACCAGCCCATTGCCGCCGACCAGCTCTTCTTCGCGCAAGGCTTGGGGCAGGATCGAATATTTCACCGGCCCGAACAGCGCCGAGTGGGTGCCCATGGCAAACAGCGCCACCAGCATCAACGACAGATGGTCAAAAATGAATCCGACTGCGCCCACCGCCATGATGACGATTTCGCCGAGTTTGATCAGACGGATCAGGCGGTCCTTGGCGAACTTTTCACCGAACTGACCGGCCAGCGCCGAGAACAAAAAAAACGGCAGGATGAACAGCAGCGCGCAGAGGTTGACCCAGATCGAGCGGTCACCGTCGAGGGTCAGCTTGTACAGAATGGCGAGGATCAGCGACTGTTTGAACAGGTTGTCGTTGAACGCCCCGAGGGACTGGGTCACGAAAAACGGCAGGAAGCGCCGGGTGCGAAGCAAAGTGAACTGTGAGGGGTGACTCATCTTCCATGTGTCCCTGATGTTGGGTAGCGAGTGGCGTGGATACTGCTATTGGAATGTCGAACGGCGATCCAGGCCACACACTACCTAATCTTTTCAGGTTATTTCTTTAATCCTGCAATGCACGGCGACACAAACAGTTCGCCGCGCCATGCGCCTTGCAGCGTCCGCCGTGCAACGATCAGCCACATCACCGCCAGCATTGCCACCAGCACGCAGCCGAAGATGCTGAAAAAGGTCAGGTTCAAGGTGCTGGCCAGTTTTAATGTCGCCAGTGAATAGACCCCCAACGGGAAGGTAAACCCCCACCAGCCGAGGTTGAACGGGATGCCGCCGCGCAGGTAACGCAAGGTAATCAACATCGCGATCAGCATCCACCACAAGCCAAAACCCCACAGCGTGATTCCGGCCACCAGCCCCAGGCCAGCGGCGATTTCACCGATGCCCGGCAGGCCGTTCGCGGCGAAGATCGCCGGCGCGTCCGCCCCCAGCAGCAACATGCCCAGCGCCCCAGTGCCAATCGGGCCCAACGCCAGCCAACTGGAGGCTGCCATGTTTTCGTGGGGCAGTTTATGCAGCGCCATGCGCAGCAACAGGATCGTCAAAATGCTGAAGGCTACCGGCAGGGAAAAGGCCCACAGCACATAACTCGTCACCAGCATCACCAGTTGCGAATGGGCATCCGCCAAGTGCGGTGCCAGTAAGCCACCGCTGGCAGCGGCGACTTCTGCGGCGACCACCGGCAACAGCCAAACGGCAGTCATTTGGTCGATGCTGTGTTCCTGACGGGTGAACATCATGAAGGGAATCAGTACGC
>NZ_JBFULH010000727.1:0-1888 GCF_056400445.1 Pseudomonas sp. P5_B2
GCATTGGAAACCAAACCACCTGCGTGTGTGACAAGTTTTTGTTTTTTGGATTGTGTATAGTCGTAGTGGGGGTGTTTAGCTTTATGCTCGGACTCCATAGCGGGTTGTTTGTTTCTGGGCGTTTTCGCTGGCACAACAAATGGATATTGGGCGTTAGAAGTAACCATGGACTGTGAAATGCCGCGAATGGTTTGTTCAGGATCTCTCGCGAGTCCCAACCTATCAAAAAAAGTCATCGGGTTATTCCCCACCATCGCATACAGATTCAGCCCATCCACATCCCACGCAGGGTCTGCACTTACACAGCGTTGCAACCACGGCGCGTAATAGCGCTGCCCATAGTAGTAAAGCCCAGTGACATCCATCTCCTTGCCCGAGTAGCGGATGGTTTTATAACTGACGCCAGTTACCGAACCCTCGGTCAGAAAGGCAGTACCGCCGAAGGGATAATATTCTTCATGACTGATAAGACGGGCGTCCTGGTCAAGTTCCGTAAGGCTCGAACCCAGTTGGTCGTCAAGAAGGTAGCGCACCTGGTTGTTATCGATACCGTCGGGTTTTTTGTTCACCCAGTGCAGACAACGCACACTGCCCAGAATGGCGGGCAAGGTAATGACATGAAGTTCTTCGCCGGTGTCGCGGGTGCGTACTTCCAGTCCATTCAGGTAGCGCACTTCGTGGAAATGAGTGGTCGATAGCGTATGAGTTTCGTGGCGTTTATAGACCCGCTCACCATTGCTGTAGCGATAGGTTTCTTTATCGTCGAGACCGGACTTACGCTCGATTAGCGTTATGGATGATGGTTGATCGCGGCTGTTCCAGTGCTGGGTCTGTCCCGCTTGTAAGGTTTGCAGATTGCCATGGCGGTCGAACAAGGATTCAAAGACCGGCGGTGAGTCGCCCGCTTTCCAGCGCACGCCGCGATTGCTCGAAGGGTCAATGCACATCTGGTGAGTGTAGCCGCCCACTGCACGGGTATGGGTCAACTGAATGAGGTTGCCGCCCCGGTCGTAGGTGAAGTCCTGTTGATAGTTGAGATGATTATTGGGATCGCTTGGCAAAGGGCGGCCCGGTACGTCGGCGGTCGGAGTGGCATCATGGCCAGTGGCACTGGTCAGACGGTACAAAGAGTCATAGGTGAACTCACGGCGGCCATCAATGAGCTGGTTTTTGAAAAACACGGGTTTAAAAACGTGATCGTCGATGCTCGTCACGTTACCGACCCGATCGTAGAAATACTCCAGTTTTTGCAGCAAGGCCTGACCGGGTATACCTGCTTCCATCTTGTTCAAACTTCCATCTGCCGGGTCATAGATCCATGTCCTGACCACCTTGCTGCCTGTGATTTGCTGGATAATCTGACCCTCGGCGTTGTACCGGGCATCTTCAAGGATGGTCATCACTGGACTGACGGCATCGATTTGCAGGGTCAGCTGGTTGATCTGCCCGGCAATGTTGTATCGAGAGTGCTGCTGATGGCCGCCCGCGTCGATCTGGCTCAGTGGCTGACCTTGTGCGTTATAGGTCCATTGTGTGGTGTAAACCTCGGCATTGAGCATCGTGCGGGTTTCTTCGAACGGTAACGCGTTGAGGCTAAAGCTTTTGAATTCGATTGAACCACCCGGGTCGACTTTCTTTTGCAATTGCCCGCGCACGTTGTTTCCAGAGGGCGCATCGCCCTGCCAATAGCTAAAAACCTCGACGTTGGCATGGGCATTTTCATCGACGGTCAATAGCCGTAAATTTCCATCGTAAGTGTTCCGCCACCTGTTGCCGCGTTCATCCCAGCGTTGAAGGACTTCACCCGTCAAGCCTGGGAGGATCAGGCGCCAACCGGCATCGACGCTGTCGATCTTCAGCGATTGACCCGATAGTCCGAAGACATTCA
>NZ_JBFULH010000728.1:0-1882 GCF_056400445.1 Pseudomonas sp. P5_B2
GAACTGATGCGTCTGGAACGGGAAATCACCGGCATCCAGCGCTGGCTCGGCGAGTTGTCGGTGCTCAAACATCGCTTCGCATTGGTCGATGACGTCAAGGTGCTGGAGCAACAACTGCTTGCAGCCAAGGACGCACACGATGAGTTGGCCGGTGCGTTGGCGCAGTCGCGGCAGTTCTCTGCCGAAGACCTCGAAGAACGTCTGCGGGATCTGGAAAAACGCTTGAAGTCGGTGAAGCAGCAACTCGATCACGCCGACAACAACAGCTACGCCCGCCTGCGCGAAGAGTTCTCGCAGCAGGATGTCGAACGCCTGATGCGCCTGTTCAACAGCGCACTGTTCAGCCTGCCACTGGGCGAGCATGGCATCACGCTGGACGAGGACGGTCAGTGGGTCAAATCCATGGAGCTGATTCTTGACGGTTTCAAAGGCGAGCGTTTCGAAGTGCCGGGCTTGTCCATCGATATCTCGCACATCGAGCCGCCGGCGCTGCAGGCCTTGGCTGACCGCGCGGCGTTGCGCGATCAGAAAGAGCGCCTGGACAAAGAACTCAAGCAACTCAAGACCCAACAGGCCGTCGCCGCCGACYGCGCCGCGAGCAAGACCCAGACCGAAGCGCTGTACCAGCAAGTACTGGATGCGCAGAAAGCCCTGGAAGACTTCCGTCGCGCGCAAACCCTGAGCGCCGAGGAAGGCGACAAGCTAGAGCAACTGGCGCAGATGGAAGCGGYGCAGGACGAGTTAAAGCGCTCCAGTGATGCCTTCACCGAGCGAGTCCAACAACTGTCAGCCAAGCTGCAACTGGTCGGCCGTCAGATCGGCGACATGGAAGCCAAGCAGCGCACCCTCGACGACGCCCTGCGCCGCCGTCAGTTGYTGCCRGCRGACCTGCCGTTCGGYACRCCGTTCATGGACCCGATCGACGAYTCCATGGASAACCTGCTGCCRYTGCTCAATGACTATCAGGACAGCTGGCAGGGTTTGATGCGCAGTGATGGTCAGATTGAGGCGCTGTACGCTCAGGTCCGCCTCAAAGGCGTGGCCAAGTTCGACAGCGAAGACGATATGGAACGTCGCCTGCAACTGCTGATCAACGCGTACGCGCACCGCACCGACGAAGCCCTGACGCTGGGCAAGGCACGCCGTGCGGCAGTCACCGACATCGCCCGCACCCTGCGCAACATCCGCAGCGACTACGACAGCCTTGAGCATCAACTGGCGCTGTTCAACCGCGAGATCAACAAGCGTCAGGTGTCCAACCTGCAAAGCTTCCGCATCGTGCTCGCGCCGAACAAGGAAGCGCTCAAGCACATCGACCAGATCATTCACAGCGCCGGCCAATACGAAGAAGGCGAAACCCTCTCCGTGTTCGACTTGAGCCAAAGCGCCGATCAGGACAACAAGAACGAAGAAGCCAAGGAATACCTGGCGCGGCTTGTGGCAGCCAACCACAACCAGCTCGGCCTCAAGGATTTGTTCGAACTGGCCTTCGAGATCACCAAGGTCAACGGTCAGCCGGTGATTCACACCGACATCGACGGCGCCGCGTCCAACGGCACCACGATGACCATCAAGGCGCTGACCAACATGTACTTGTTGCTGCACTTGATGGACCGTGACCAAGCCGGTCGCGTACGCCTGCCTTACTACCTCGACGAAGCGGCGGACATCGACGAAAAGAACCAGGCAGCGCTGCTGGAAACCAGTTTGCAACTGGGCTTCGTGCCGATCCTGGCGAGCGTTAAACCGCAGGTTTGCGCCAGTGTTGCGATTGACCTGGAAGGTGGCAGCGGGCCGAACGGTATCTATATCGATGAGGCGGACTGGAAGTACATTCGTCGTCATGATGAGGTGAAGGCGAGCGTTGTCGTGCAGGCTGATG
>NZ_JBFULH010000729.1:0-1873 GCF_056400445.1 Pseudomonas sp. P5_B2
GTATCAGCCGGCGAAAATAGCGGCTATTGAAGGGCACTGGGAAAACATCGGCGATGAACCGACCCCTTTGATCCTGTTCGGCTGGCCCGACATGAAAGAAGAGAAAACAAAATTCGCCGTCGAGATTCCGTACCTGGGTAGCCTGATTCTCACTCACTCGCTGGACAAGCAAGTACCAGGGCTCAAGGAATTCCCGCCTGAAGACCGGCCCAACTCGACCATCGTTTTCTGGACGTTCCGGATCATGGTCGGCATGGGCATGCTGATGATCTTCACCGGTGTGTGCAGCCTGTTGCTGCGCAAGCGTGACCGGCTGTACACCTCGCGGCCGTTCCTTTACCYGGCGTTGTGGATGGGGCCGTCTGGCCTGATCGCGATCCTCGCGGGTTGGTTTACCACCGAAGTCGGCCGTCAGCCGTGGGTGGTCTACGGTCTGATGCGCACGGCGGACGCCTCCTCCAACCATACTGTCATGCAGATGAGCATCACGCTGATTCTGTTCGTCGTGGTGTATTTCGCGCTGTTCGGTACCGGTCTGGGCTACATGATGCGCCTGGTGCGCAAAGGGCCGGAGATCGACGAAGGCAAGGAAACCAATGAAGGTGGTCCCGGCAAGAAGCGTACGCCGGCCCGTCCATTGTCCGCCGCTGACGATAAAAATGCCGAAAGTGACCACAGTCCCAGCCTGAACAAGGAGATTTGAGTCATGGGTATTGATCTTCCGCTGATCTGGGCCGTGATCATCATCTTCGGCATCATGATGTACGTGGTCATGGACGGTTTCGACCTCGGGATCGGGATCCTCTTCCCGTTCATTCCGGGCAAATCCGACCGTGACGTGATGATGAACACCGTCGCCCCGGTGTGGGACGGTAACGAAACCTGGCTGGTACTGGGCGGAGCTGCGTTGTTTGGCGCCTTTCCGCTGGCCTATTCGGTGGTGCTCTCGGCTTTGTACCTGCCGCTTATCCTGATGCTGATCGGGCTGATCTTCCGTGGCGTGGCGTTCGAGTTTCGCTTCAAGGCCAAGGACGATAAGCGTTACCTCTGGGACATGGCCTTTATAGGTGGCTCCGTCACCGCGACCTTCTTCCAGGGCGTAGCATTGGGTGCCTTTATAGATGGGTTGCCGGTGGTCAATCGCCAATTCGCCGGTGGTTCACTGGACTGGCTGACACCGTTCACGCTGTTTTGCGGCGTGGCGCTGGTGGTGGCTTATGCGCTGCTCGGTTGCACCTGGCTGATCATGAAGACCGAAGGCGAGTTGCAAGAGAAAATGTTCGGCCTGGCCCGGCCTCTGGCCTTCGTGGTTTTGGCGGTGATCGGAATCGTCAGCATCTGGACACCATTGACTCACCCCGAAATTTCCGCCCGATGGTTCACGCTGCCCAATCTGTTCTGGTTCATGCCCGTACCGATTCTGGTGCTGGCGACGATGTACGGCTTGATCCGCGCCGTCGCCCGCCATGCGCACTACAGGCCGTTCCTGCTGACGTTGATGCTGATCTTCCTCGGCTACAGTGGTCTGGGCATTAGCTTGTGGCCGAACATCGTGCCACCGTCGATCTCGATCTGGGACGCTGCTTCACCTCCACAAAGCCAGGGCTTCATGCTGGTTGGCACGTTGTTCATCATCCCGTTCATCTTGGGTTACACCTTCTGGAGCTACTACGTATTCCGCGGCAAGGTGACCCATGAAGACGGTTATCACTAGCGCTGTGGAAGCGAGCCTGCTCGCGATGGCGCCCTCAGCGGCGTCACCGATCTGAATGAGGATCGATGCAATGACCGGCAAACATTCCCTGCACGACATTGAAGAAGCCGAAAAAAAACCGCTGTGGCAGCGGCTTGGATGGCTGGCCCTGATCTGGGC
>NZ_JBFULH010000730.1:0-1872 GCF_056400445.1 Pseudomonas sp. P5_B2
CACCTGTACCATCGGTGCGGAGCCCGCGCTGATCTGCAGCGGCACCACAGGCGCGGGGTTCAGCGCAGAAGTCCGGGCACTGACGGCGAGAGGTTTGAGCACCCCCGCGTGATTCGTGAGCTCAGGCTGGGTGGCCAGCCGCAAACTCGCGGCAGACAGCCATTTGCGCGCTCGCACCGATTTGATTTTGCTCAGCACCCTGGCGCTGATGCCGGATGTCAGTCCTGCGCTACCGGTGAAACGAGCCAACAGGAATCCAATCAATATCCCCGTGCGAATTTCCGCCACGACCTCGGCGATGTGCTGCGGTGGCATCATCCGGAGCCAACTGGTGAACGCCGCCAGATGGATGAACATCAACGGCTCGTCACTCAACACCAACAACAGATTGGCAATCGAGTCCGACGAGGCCTTCAGCAGCGTTTCAAGTTCGATCTCGGTCAGGTATTCAAGAAGCTTTTCGCTGTTGGCTCGCAGGTCCGTGATCAGCTCGTAAATCTGCTTCACGTCGTCCCACAATCCGTTCAGCGACTTCTCGAAACCGAGCCAGTCAGCCTGTTGCAGCAGGCCGTAGCGCTTGATGAAACCGGCCTCGGAAAACTCGGCCCATGACCGTTCGAATTCGCTCGACCACTCAGTGCGCAGCCAGCCTTCCAGGTCGTCGATGACGCCTTGATACGAGGCGAACAACGCTTTGACATGATCAGTGGAAACATTCGGAAAGAAGGTGATGCGGTACCGCTGGCCGCGTTCGCACTTGGGTATTTCGAGAATGCCGCTGGGGCCGATCTCGTGGTTGATCGGCTCGCCATACGTGCCATCARCGTTCAACGGCTCCAGCATCACTGGCGTATTGCCAATCGGCACGAACCGCGCCGCGTCGAACATGTGCACCAGCGTCATCGGGCCGCTGGTCGGACACGCCGCGACAGTTGAGCTGACAGGTGTCGTGGAATTTTTTGGCGCGACCAGGCGGACTTCGTTGCCGACCTTGAATACCTGCTCGATTTCCAGCGCATTGCCGGTCCAGTAACTCTCCGCCCAGGCGTCGTAGTCGTTGAGGCAGAGCCGAAAGTCTGCAAGCAGCGCTTCGACGTCCGGCCGCTCAGGGTCCATGGCGGCGACCACCAGCAGCCCGATGGTGTTATTCAAGGCCAGAACCTTGTCAGGCTCGAACATTCGCAGTCCCTCGCGCAGATCAAATATGAGCGCGAGACTTTGCTTGGGATCAGCGGGTAAAGAAGTCGGGAAAATAGGCGTTTTATGTAGGGAAAATCGCTAAATGACGACCAGCACTTTTTGTAATGGACAGGTATTGCCCGTTGCCGAACGTCAGCGGTGCTCGTTATGCTGCTGAATCCTTTAATCGATCACGGACCCGGCCGTATTTGAGCCGCCTCTGGGATGTCATAGAAAACGGATCCGATGCGATGAATGCACCGCTCAATCAGTTCGGCCCGATCAAGGCTGTGATTTTCGACATGGACGGCKTGTTGCTGGACACCGAGGGCATTTACACCGAGGTCACGTCCCTGATCGCCGCACGTTACGGTCGGGTTTTTGACTGGAGCATCAAGCAAAACATCATCGGACGTGGTGCTGATGATCTGGCGCGCTATGTGGTCGAGGCGCTCGATCTGCCAATCACCGCCGAAGAGTTCCTGGTGATCCGTGAGCCGCTGATGCGCGAGCGTTTTCCCACAGCGCTGGCGATGCCGGGTGCAGAGGAACTGGTGCGGCACTTGAAGGCCAACCAGATTCCAATTGCAGTGGGCACCAGTTCTTCGCGTCAGTCGTTCGGTCAGAAAACTACGTTGCACCGTGACTGGTTTGCGCTGTTCGACTTCATCGTGACGGCCGATGACCCGGAAG
>NZ_JBFULH010000731.1:0-1868 GCF_056400445.1 Pseudomonas sp. P5_B2
CTGTATGCGGCCAGCGACGGCAATATCGGGTTCAGCAACATTCTGAATTTTGACCACACCATCGGTTTTTCGCTGATGGCCTGGGAATTGGTGACCTACGACCATGACAGTGGTCAACCGATTCGCAATGCCGAGGGCTTCATGAACAAAGTGGCCAAAGGCGGGCAGGGTTTGTTGTTGGCGAGAATCGACGACAAGGCGCCGCTGGACGGCTACACCGATCCGCAAAAGACCGAAAAAGTCGTGCTGCATGACGTGTTCACGAAGGGCGATCGCTACTTCAATACCGGTGACCTGCTGCGCAACATTGGATTCGGTCATGCGCAATTCGTCGACCGCTTGGGTGATACCTATCGCTGGAAGGGCGAAAACRTCTCGACCACGGAAGTCGAAAACATCCTGCTGCAATTTCCGCACATCTCGGAAGCCGTGGCGTATGGCGTAGAAGTCCACAACACCAACGGACGTGCCGGCATGGCTGCGATTACCCCGGCTGAATCCCTGGCCACCCTGGATTTCAGCGAATTGCTGGATTTCGCTCGCCAGCAAATGCCTGCGTATGCGGTGCCGCTGTTTCTGCGGGTGAAAGTGAAAATGGAGACCACCGGGACGTTCAAGTATCAGAAGACCCGGCTCAAGGACGAAGCGTTCGACCCCGGCAAAACCGGTGATGACCCGATCTATGCCTGGCTACCCGGCACTCACACTTACGTGCAAGTGACCGAGCAAGTGCTGGCGGATATTCATAGCGGCAAGTACCGCTATTGAATGTAGCTATGGCGGTCCTTGAGAAAAAACAAGTGACAGCTTGGGGGCTGCTCGGGAAACTGTCGGCTTTGCGAATAACCCAACGTGGAGCCCCCGATGTCAGACCAAAGCCGACAGATGTCCCCCGAAGAAGCCGCAGAATTTGCCGAACAGGTCTTTAACAAAGCGCGCGAGGGCGATGCGGCCATGATGGCTGCACTGCTGACCAAAGGCCTGCCGCCTAATCTGCGCAACCACAAAGGTGACACCTTGCTGATGCTGGCCGCCTACCATGGCCATGTGGATACCGTAAAAGTCTTGCTCGAACACAAAGCCGATCCGGAAATTCGCAACGACAACGGCCAAAGCCCGATTGCCGGTGCCGCATTCAAGGGCGACCTGGCAGTGGTCAAGGCACTGGTCGACGGCGGGGCACAAGTGGAAGGTTCATCGTTTGATGGCCGCACCGCGCTGATGATGGCGGCGATGTTCAACCGCGTCGAAATCGTCGACTACCTGATCAGTAAAGGTGCCGATCCGAAAGCCAAGGACGCCAATGGCGTGTCGGCACTCGATGCTGCGAAAACCATGGGCGCCGTCGACACCACCGCGCAGCTGGAAAAACTGCTCGGCTGAGCGTCCTGAAAGAGATTTTTGTATTCAGGAAATTCTGTGGCAAGGGAGCTTGTTTGTGGCGAGGGGGCTTGCCCCAGTTGGGTGGCGAAGCCGCCCCAAAAAATGCCCAAACGCGGTAAATCAGTTGAACCGCGTACGCCGGTTGACGACTGCTTCGCAGCCGAACGGGGGCAAGCCCCCTCGCCACAGGTGTTTCATCACAAGTAAATCCCTCCTTTGCCACAGGTCTCTCCCTGCTCGGTAACTTCCTCTGAATGCGCTATCCTTCGCGCCCTCAAAAATCATTCGCTACAGGATCCACCTCATGAAAGCCGCACTCGTCGAACTCATTAGCAAAATCAGCTCCGGGTGCATGAGCGATGACGAAATCCTGAAAGTCGCTGACGAAGCGGCTCAGGCCTACGCCGATCCTGAAACTTTTCTGACGGCCAACCCGGATATCAACTACGACGACACGTTCCCTATCCCCTTGGGCGAATGGATGG
>NZ_JBFULH010000732.1:0-1862 GCF_056400445.1 Pseudomonas sp. P5_B2
GTGCTGTCCCACAATTCGATGATGTTGCTCAGCACCGCCACATACAAACCGAGTTTGTTGGTGAAGTAGTAATGCAGGTTCGCCTTGGGTAGCCCGGCATTCTGGGCGATGGTGTTCATGCTGGTGCCTTTGAATCCGTGACGGGCGAACTCGTCTTCGGCGGCTTTGATGATGGTCTGTTCGTTCTTCTGACGAATGCGGCTGGCAGGTTTTCCGCCATGAGCAGGGACTTCAAAGGTCATAGGCACTTCCAGACAAATAAGTGGGTGCAACCAGTGCGTTGATAGCGCACCGATGGGCTTGAGACAAGCCCCGGTGCGATAAAACCCTTAAGCCCGCTCGACCGGGGCACTTTCATGGGCGAGGTTGACCCTCTGCGCATCAGCCTTCGACTCTGGCAGCAACAAGCACATCAGCAATGCCGTCAAGCCGCCGCTGGTGATCGCTGAATCGAACAGGTTCTGCACCAGTTTGGGCAGCAGATGTAAGAGGTTCGGCTGCGCCGCGATGCCCAGCCCGACGCCGAACGAGGTGGCGATGATCAACATGCTGCGACGGTCCAGCGGTGCTTGCGCAAGAATGCGCACGCCAGCCGCCGCGACACTGCCGAACATCACCAGCGTTGCACCCCCAAGCACCGGTTTCGGAATTTGCTGCAGCATTGCGCCAATCAACGGAAACAGCCCGAGGCAAAACAGCACGACGCCGATGTACAAGCCAACGTAACGGCTGGCAACGCCGGTCAGTTGGATCACGCCGTTGTTCTGCGCAAACGTGGTGTTGGGGAATGCGCTGAAGGTGGCGGCGATCAGGCAACTAATGCCGTCACCGAGTACACCGCCCTTGAGACGCTTGATATAGGAGGGGCCGCTGATCGGTTGACGGGCGAGCATGCAGTTTGCGGTCAGGTCGCCGACGGTTTCGATAGTGCTGATCAGATAAATCAGCGCAACGGGCAGGAAAGCCGTCCAGTCGAAGCTGAATCCGTACTTGAACGGGATCGGAAGACTTACCAGTGGCAAATCAGGCAACGGTTGCGGGATGAGTTTTCCACTGAGATACGCCGCCACACTGCCCAGCACCAACCCGATGATGATGGCCGAGAGACGAATCCACGGTGTGTTTGAACGGTTAAGCAGAATGATCGTCAACAGCACGAACAGCCCCAGCGCCAGATTGCCCGGCGCCCCGAAATCTGCGGCGTTGAAGCCACCGCCAAGGTCGGTGATGCCAACTTTGATCAGACTGATGCCGATCAATGTTATGACAATCCCCGTAACCAGCGGCGTGATCACTCTGCGCAGTTGGCCGATGAAGCGGCTCAGGACGATCTGCACCAAGGCGCCGAAAAAACACACACCGAAGATCATCGCCAAAATGTCTTCCGGGCTGCCGCCTCGTTGCTTCACGAGGAAGCCAGCCGACAGCACCGCGCCCAAAAACGCAAAACTGGTGCCTTGCAGGCAAATCATCCCGGCACCGATGCCGAACGGCCGACGCGCCTGAATAAAGGTACCGACGCCGGACACCATCAACGCCATGCTGATCAGGTAAGGCAAATGCGCGGTCAAGCCGAGTGCCGAGCCGATCACCAGTGGTGGGGTGATGATGCCGACGAAACTGGCGAGCACGTGTTGCAGGGCGGCGAGTATCGCGGCGAGCGGTTTCGGGCGGTCGTTGAGACCGTAGATCAAATCGCTGGGGTTTGAGGATTCTGGCTGCATGGGCGTAGGTCTTCTTTTTTGTAAGCAGGGCTGACGGGCAAGTTCATCCTGCTTTGCAAAAAACTGTCCAAGTGCTCAGCTTATTTTTTTTTATACAGTCCGAGGTCCTTTGTTTCTGGGGTCTTCGTGGGTTTCTAG
>NZ_JBFULH010000733.1:0-1853 GCF_056400445.1 Pseudomonas sp. P5_B2
GTCAGAATGGTCGGCTCGAAGAAGTTGCCTTCCATGACCTTGCCACCTGCGAGAACGGTTGCGCCTTTGCTGATCGCGTCAGCAATGTGCTCTTGAACCTTGGCCACGGCTTTTTCATCGATCAGCGGGCCAGTGGTGGTGCCTTCTTCCAGACCGTTGCCGATCTTGAGTTTGGCCACGGCCACTTTCAGCTTCTCGGCAAACGCGTCGTAGACCGAATCCTGAATGTACAGACGGTTGGCGCAGACGCAGGTCTGGCCGTTGTTGCGGTACTTGGAAATGATCGCGCCTTCGACTGCCTTATCCAAGTCTGCGTCGTCGAACACGATGAACGGCGCGTTGCCGCCCAGTTCCAGGGACACCTTCTTGATGTCCTTGGCGCACTCAGCCATCAGCTGGCGACCAATTTCGGTCGAGCCAGTGAAGGACAGTTTGCGTACGATCGGGTTGCTGGTCAGTTCGCTGCCGATGTCGCCGGCGCTGCCGGAAACAACGCTGAACACGCCTTTCGGGATTCCAGCACGTTGGGCGAGTTCAGCCAGGGCGAACGCGGAGAATGGCGTTTGCGAAGCAGGCTTGAGCACCATGGTGCAACCGGCAGCCAACGCAGGGCCGGCTTTACGGGTGATCATCGCCGCAGGGAAGTTCCATGGGGTAATGGCAGCGGTTACGCCGATTGGCTGCTTGATCACGATCAGGCGCTTGTCTGGCTGATGGCCTGGAATCACGTCACCGTAGATGCGCTTGGCTTCTTCGGCGAACCATTCGATGAAAGATGCAGCGTAAACGATTTCGCCCTTGGCTTCAGCCAATGGCTTGCCCTGCTCGAGGGTCATCAGGCGAGCCAGGTCATCCTGGTKYTCGATMATCAGCTCGWACCAAMGACGCAGCTTGTTCGCGCGKTCYTTGGCRGTCAGTGCACGCCAGGCCGGCAGCGCTTTGTCAGCGGCTTCGATCGCACGRCGGGTTTCGGCAGCGCCCATTTTCGGCACAGTGCCCAGARTTTCGCCCGTTGCCGGGTTGTTCACTTTGATCGTCTGACCATTGTCTGCGTCGACCCAMGCGCCATCGATGAAGGCTTGCTGGCGGAACAACTGGGTGTCTTTAAGCTGCATGTCGGCTTTCCTTAACAGCACCGCGACAGGCGCGGAGCAAATTATGATTGTAGAAAGGCGCCCTATAGGCTGCCGTCAGGGAAATCATTCACTGGGCTGAAGCACATAAATAGCGCACTGATTGATATCGTGCGGTTCAGCACCCAGACAAGAGCGTTTGAAATCTCAAACGAATCCTAGGATCAAAGGGGGTAAAGGACAATAGCCTGTTCGAAAAAAAGAACGAAAACGCCGCATTTGCATAGTTTTTCTGATCAACGTAGCAAACGCAGGTTACGCTTTCAAAAAAGTCAGTCGATTCAGCAGCATGGACGACCGYTGCACATATGAGTATCATGGCGCCCGCTTGCACCAGTAGCTCAGCTGGATAGAGTACTGCCCTCCGAAGGCAGGGGTCGTGGGTTCGAATCCCGCCTGGTGCACCATACGAAGTAGCGAGAAAGCCTCAGATCTTAGGGTCTGGGGCTTTTTTGTGGGTAACGGTTAACCAATTCCGCGGCGGGACTAGGCATCGCTCAAGTGCTGTCCATGCTCTAAGGCATACAACACAACGCCAGGGGCGTTGACGAAAGCCGACGCCGCTCTCGTATTGCGAGTCATGACTCGTGCCCCTAGAGCCTGCCACGCGGCTTGTAAGCCATAGCCAAGACCTTGATGATCAAGAGTTCGTCTGAGTCTGATAGTTTTTCGACCCATTGTCAGCCCGTTCACCCGCCCACCTGAGCCAGACCACTACAG
>NZ_JBFULH010000734.1:0-1852 GCF_056400445.1 Pseudomonas sp. P5_B2
CGTCGACGCTGTGGTAACCGTTCCGGCGACTGATGTCGTGCATCGATTTCTCGCCAAGCGCAAGCGAACGGCAGACAGCCTCCAGCCGGACGTTTTCGACGTATTTTGCAGGTGTGGTCTGCAATTCTCGCTGAAACATTCGTATCAACGTTCTGACGCTGGTTGAAACTCGGGCTGCCATTATCTCGACTGTGAGATCCATATGCAGATGCTCACTGATCCAGAGGCATAATTCGCTCAGACTTGAATTGTGCGCATGCTGTGACTGAAGCGCGAAGCTAAACTGCGCCTGTCCGCCCGGACGATGCAAGTACAGAACCAAATTCTTCGCTATCTCCATGGCGAAGTCGTTTCCAAGATCTTCACTTACCAGCGATAGCGCGAGGTCGATTCCGGACGATATGCCAGCCGACGTGTAGACATTGCCGTCTTTCACCCAAATGGGAGACGGATCGACCTGTACCTTGGGATAGCGCTCGGCCAAGCGTCGTGCCACGCTCCAATGAGTCGTCGCCCTGCGGCCGTCCAGAAGACCCGCGGCAGCCAGCGCGAACGCCCCAACACATATAGAGCACACGCGCCGCACAGTCTTCGAGCGCGCTCGAAGCCACTCTATGGCTTCCTGGTCGATCTGTTCGAACGACCTGGAACCCATTGTCACGAGCAAGGTGTCAATGGGTTTGTTCGCACGCCGCTCTTGCTCGAGTGTGCTATGCCCTCTGAGTGCAATACCTGTTTCGCTCTCGAGGTGCACATCAGCGGCAGAGCTAACTAGTTCGAGCAAATAAGGGGCAAGTCCACCGCGGTCCAGTTGATTCGCCCACGCGAATACTTCCGCTGGGCCGATCACGTCGAGCGCGTCCACCGGTGGCAAACCCAATATGACAATCCGCTTTTGCCTCATGTTCGCAGGCGGAGCGGCTGGTTTCGTAAATTTTCTCATTGGAGGAGGCCCCGTGCGTCCGGGCTTAGAGTGAACATTTGTGGCAGAAATAGTCTTGGATCTGTCACTTGTGCTCCGTCCGAACAGCTTAGACTGAAATTCGCTGCCCCTCGCATTGCCTCAGCGAACCTGCCATTCGTGAGCTCGTAGATAGGCGCGGAGAACGGAAATGTTTGGCACTGGACACCTGTCACCACTCGAAAGTCCCGAGGCGGTCGCAACAGCTATTCGCCAATTTATGCAACATCTGGGGACATAGCTCTAAGGAGATGCCTGAAGGGCTGTTCGCCCTATGACCGTCGCTTGTGGGCCAAGTGGACAGGCCGGTTGCTGCAGAGGCTTGTGGCGTGGGTGGGAGCCAAGCGCACTATAACGAACCTTACCCAATCGGGGTAAGACGGAACGAGCGAACCGAGCATTCGCTTTGCAGTGTCAGTGCTAACTATTTGTTTAGGAGGTAAAGATGCGCTTCTTTCCGAAGGTAGTTGCTGCGCACAAGATTGATCCCGATAAGCGAGCGAGTGCAGTTGATTTCGTCAACCGAGTCAATTGGCTGTTCGAGACATGGGATCTCGAGGAAATGATCAGTTCATTTACTGCTGATGCGAAGGTCATTCATTTCAAGGGTGAAGTAAGCGGCGAATCCAACATCCGCCATTTTCTCACTGAGATCTATCCTTATCTGGTTCCAGGAATCAGTCGTTGCGGCTCAGGTCACATTGTTGATGAAGAAGAAAATGGACTCATCGCAGTCCGATATCACAACCTTCTTGTGCGCTACGCAGTACCGGAAGACGCTCCGAAAATGAGCGACGGTGAGCTGACCGAGAGCGATTATCTACCGATGATCTGGATGTATTCGCCAATGCTTGATCGACTTCGCGAGACCGAAAACGGTTGGAGGATCGC
>NZ_JBFULH010000735.1:0-1850 GCF_056400445.1 Pseudomonas sp. P5_B2
TCGCTGTACAACGCCGGCGGCAGGATTTGCATATAGCGGGCAAGCACGACCACTTCGGCATCGTGCTGTTTGACCAGACGCGATACTTCGGCAAAGGCAGGCTCTTTGTCCTGTGGATTGACCGGCACATGGTAATAAGGAATGCCGTGCCACTCGACCATGCTGCGCAAGTCGTCATGGTTGGAAATCACGCAGGATATTTCGCAATCCAATTCATCGCTGTGCCAGCGGTGCAGCAAGTCGGCCAGGCAGTGAGACTCGCGGCTGGCCATTAACACCACGCGCTTCTTCTGCGCGGTATCGGTGATGCGCCAGTCCATCGAAAACTCTTTGGCAATCGGCGCAAAGGCTTCGCGAAAGGCTTCGATACCGAAAGGCAGCGAGTCGGCACGAATTTCGTGACGCATGAAGAACCAGCCACTGAGATTGTCCGAGTGATGGCTCGCTTCGGTGATCCAGCCGTTATGTGACGCCAGAAAGTTACTGACTTTAGCAACGATGCCGACGCGGTCCGGGCAAGCAATCACCAGCCGAAAAGTGCGCATGAGGGGGAAACTCCAGAACTTCGCAAAGGCCGCCATTCTAGCGATTGCGCAGCAAAACTACAGTATTGATGACGCCTTGCCCGGAACACCGGTCTGTGGACCCGACTCTGAAAGCACGCGCTCCCCGCCCGATGGTGATCTTTTAGTCGATATCAAGAGTCCATTGGTGAATATCTGTGTTGTCCGCTGACACTATTAATGACCTCTTCAATTTTCGCGCTGTTCATCAAAAGTAATTTAATTAAAACGTTGGTTAAATGTTTACTTGATGAAACACCCTGACTATTATTGCCACACTGTTCCTTGCCATCCAGCCTCCAACATAAGGTAGTCCTCATGTCCTTGATCAACGAATACCGTGCCACCGAAGAAGCTATCAAAGAGCTGCAAGCCCGTTTGAAGAATCTGTCCCAAGACGACAAACTGCAAACCGAGCTGGAATTCGAAGGCAAACTGCGCACCCTGATGGGCGAATACTCCAAGTCCCTGCGTGACATCATCGCGCTGCTGGATCCAGAGTCCAAATCCAAGGCTCCACGCGGCGGCGCAGTAAAAACTACTGGCACCAAGCGCGCCCGCAAAGTTAAACAATACAAAAACCCGCACAACGGCGAAGTCATCGAAACCAAAGGTGGCAACCACAAAACTCTGAAAGAGTGGAAAGCCAAGTGGGGCGGCGACGTGGTTGAAGGCTGGGCTACTCTGCTGGGCTAAGCCGTAGAGCTTGTCGCAGACGAACTCCTGAAAAAAAATAACGCCAGCAAATGCTGGCGTTTTTTTATGCCGCTGATTCGGACATGCCTGTTTTCGTTTTCAAAGATTCATACGTTTTCGTAATGCCTCGACATAACATTGCCAATCATTCAGCACTGCGCGCTGCAACGGTGTAGCAGTTTCGTTCAATTGGGCCGCGGCTTCTGCAAAAGTATTCAAGGTATGGGGTGCCCCCCACTCCGGTGCTGACAGACGTTTCTGACAAAATAATCGCCAGCGCTCTTGCTCCACGGAATTCAACGTATCGGGGAAGTTGCGTGCGCGATATCGAAACAATAATTCAGGTAAACGTTCGTCATCGAAAGGCCATTGTTCTTGTGCTAGTTGCGCGGGGTCGGCAGCTCTGACTTGCTCGCAAAGACGCCGATCCCGGTCACCGATAAAACCATCGTATAACTGTTGTTCGGGATCCTGGCTTGGGGTGAATTCTTCGCGGGTATAAATCGCTTGCACTTTATCTCGCCAAACTTGTTGTGCGGCGATTAGCCGCAGCGATCGTTCCTGATAAAGCGCCATGTCCAGCCCCAGGCG
>NZ_JBFULH010000736.1:0-1849 GCF_056400445.1 Pseudomonas sp. P5_B2
CTGGAAGAGCGTATCAACGCGCTGCATCGACTTCAGAGCTGATTGTTCAGCACAAAAAAAAGGCCCGCAGAAATGCGGGCCTTTTTTTGTTTGCCTGATTGATGCGGTGCTCTTCTGGGCCCCTTCGCGAGCAAGCCCGCTCCCACACTAGATCTGTGATCTTCACAAAACTAATGTGGGGCTTGCTCGCGAAGGGGCCGGCAAATTCAGAGCAAATTACCGATTGGAAACCCGATAGACCCGCTCTTCAAGCCGAGTAACACCCGCCTCCAGGAATTTCCCGCTCACACTCAAGATGTCCTGATCTTCCAGGATCTTGAGCACCCACGATCCACCGAACAGCAGCTGCACTTCATCATCCAGCACAGCAAACGGCGGGCCGTCCATTTGCGTCTGGTCGTAGTCCAGGGTAATCAATAACCCCAGCGACTCCTTCGGCAAAATCCGGTTCAGGTGCGCGGCATACTGCTCGCGCATTTTCGGCGGCAAGGCAATCAACGCCGCGCGGTCGTACAGAGCGCTGCAGTCGGCAACATCCCCAGCGGTCAACTCGAAGAAATCACCGCACCACAATTCGATAGAACCTGCGCGGTAGACCTTGAAGGGCCCTTGCTCACTGACGTCAGGATCAAGCTGATGCTCATTGAAGAAATCCTCAATGGCTTTTTCCGAGAGCTCAACGCCCAATACCTCATGGCCTTCGCGTGCAAGCCACAACAAATCCAGACTCTTCCCACACAGCGGCACCAGGACGCGCGCACCGTCTTCCAGACCCAATTGCGGCCAGAAACGCTGCAGATGAGGATTCACTTCCGGCAGATGAAAGCCGATCTGATTCGACGCCCATCGTTTGTGCCAAAACTCCGGCTGCATAATTAATCCCGAAAATTCGATCAAAAGACCCTAAAACTTATATTAGATTTAGATCAATGATCTGACTGAAGATGATGCCATCTTACCCCTCAGGAGCTCTTTCATGTTCCCCAGCCTGTACATATCCCATGGCTCGCCCATGTTGGCACTGGAACCGGGCGCCAGCGGGCCGGCTCTCGCTCGACTGGCCGCCGAACTGCCGAAACCCAAAGCCATCGTGATTGTGTCCGCACATTGGGAAAGCAATGAGCTGCTGGTCAGCGGCAATCCCCATCCAGAAACCTGGCACGACTTCGGCGGCTTTCCACAGGCGCTGTTCGACGTTCAATACCCGGCAACGGGTGATCCCCAATTGGCGGCGGACGTTGTCGAGTTGCTGAAGGCCGCCGATCTGCCGGCCCGCATCGACGCCAAACGCCCGTTCGATCACGGTGTGTGGGTGCCTTTGACATTGATGTATCCACAAGCCGATATCCCCGTGGTGCAAGTCTCGCTGCCCACGCGTGGTGGCCCTGCCCTGCAAACCCGAGTCGGCCACGCCTTGGCAAGCCTGCGCGAACGGGGCGTGCTGCTGATTGGTTCAGGCAGCATCACGCATAACCTGCGCGAACTGGACTGGCACGCGGGCCCGGAAAGCGTCGAGGCATGGGCCAAATCCTTCCGCGACTGGATGATCGAGAAACTCGCGGCGAACGACGAAGCGGCGCTGCACGATTATCGTCAGCAAGCGCCGAATGCCGTGCGCAATCATCCGAGTGATGAGCATTTGCTGCCGTTGTATTTTGCTCGTGGGGCTGGGGGCGAGTTCAGAGTTGCGCATCAGGGTTTCACCATGGGTGCGCTGGGCATGGACATTTATCGCTTTGGCTGATCGGTAGACCGCGATGATCGTTCCCACGCTCTGCGTGGGAATGAATCAATGGACGCTCTGGGACGCGGAGCGTCCCCGGCTGCATTCCCACGCAGAGCGTGGGAA
>NZ_JBFULH010000737.1:0-1849 GCF_056400445.1 Pseudomonas sp. P5_B2
GGTCCAACCACGTCGAGCGCATCTATGGGCGGCATGGCCAAAATCACCACTCGCTTTTGCGTCCGACCTACAGTTGGATGAGTTGCACTGGTCTTTTTCTTCACGGCCCGCTCCCACCTTTGTCATGGGCGCATATTGGCACAAATCATTGTAAATAGTTTATATTGCCAAACTGAAAGACACGTTAAACATCTGGCGACTTCATTTTCAAGGAGCAAAATTCGAGTGAGCGGCATTTTTCGACACCGTGCCAGTGACCGAACGAGGCTAGACGAATGAGTGTTTTGGTAAGTCGCCGCAAGGTTATTGCAGACTTAGGAGTATTGAGTCTCAGCCTACTGGCCGGCTGCGATTCTGGAGGTAGGCCGCTGTACAAGTACGGCAAGGATCTGAGTAATCAGATACTTGGGCGCACATTCAAGTTAACGGATACCGATGGCTATGAGACGTCGCTCTCAAGCTTTCGCGGCATGATGCCAATGGTGATATTTGGCTTTACCAAATCCCCTTCGATCGTCCCCACTGCCTTGGCTCGCGCGGTAGAAATCAAAAAAATGATGGGCAAAGACGGCGAGCGTTTCCAGGTCATATTCGTCACCTTAGACCCCGAACGGGATACACCGGCGAGACTGGATGCCTACGTCAAATCCTTTGATCCATCATTTGTTGCCCTTTACGGCACGCCGAAGGAAACGGCCGCCACCGCGAAAGAGTTCAATGTGGCCTACGAGAAAATTCCCAGCGGATCGACGTACACACTGTCTCACTCCACCACGAGCTATGTTTATGACTACAGGGGAACGCTGCGCCTCGGCCTGTCTCAATCGCTTTCTGCGCAAGAGTGCGCGGAAGATTTGCTGAACCTTATGGAGATCTGCGAATGATCTCCAGTGCGCTCCCTCGAAATTGATGAATGACATAACGACCGAGCACTTAGGTCTAAGGCATTGAGCTCAAGTTAGATTCGATTGACGCTAAACCGCTGCCTGTATTCGCCCGGGGTCAACCCAGTAACCCTGATGAAAATTTTGCGGAACGCGCCGGGGTCGCTGTAACCAACTTCCCACGCAATAGCCTCGATCGGCAACGTACTGAATTGCAGCATCTCACGGGCACGGCCAACTCGCAGCCTCTGGCAATAATCGATGGCGGTGAAGCCCGTGGCCTTGCGAAAACGCCGCAAAAACGTTCTTTCTTCCAAGCCGGAGCGCAGAACCAGCGACGCAAGGGCCGTATCTTTCGCACCCGTCGCCTGTAGCCAATGCTGGACTTTCAGAACCGGGGCGTCGCCATGAGTCAGGTTTGGAGAAAAAGCACTGTAGTAGCGCTGCTCTCGGCCGGGCGGATCTACCAGCAAATAATGTGCGGTTTCCGCCATGATGACCGGCCCTAGAAAACGGTCGACCAACTTCAAGCCGAGATCAATCCACGCCATCAGCCCCCCTGCACTGATGATGTCGCCGTCATCAATGACAAGGCGGTCGATATCAAGATGCGCATCGGGAAACCTTCGCCGAAACAAGTCGGCATGGTCCCAGTGCGTGGTGACCGATCGCCCCGCCAGCAGACCGGTTTCAGCCAACAGGAAAGCCCCTCCGCAGACAGAACACAACGTTGTGCCCGCGCGATGATGGCCGAGGAGCCAGTCAACAAACGGTGCAGCTTCCTGCGACGAGACTTGCGTACCCAAGCGAGGTGGCATCAATAGCACTGTAGGAGAGCCGCCGGCCTCCCCCGCCTTCTCCCCGACTCTGACAGGTGTGCCACTGGGTCCCTCAACCTGCCATTGGCTGACCTGCAGGAAAACGCCCTCCTCTTTGTAGTGCTGCGCCGCAAAGCGATCCGCAAC
>NZ_JBFULH010000738.1:0-1846 GCF_056400445.1 Pseudomonas sp. P5_B2
CTGCGCCATAAATAGCAATGCTTGAGCCCGGCCCGATCCCGGTATTGTRCACCGCCTGCCATGCCGTTGGCAGAATGTCCGAGAGAAACAGCACCTTCTCGTCCGCCAGCATCCCCGGCACCTTGAACGGCCCGACGTTGGCTTTTGGCACTCTGACCAACTCGGCCTGGCCACCGGGAATACCGCCATATAAACGGCTGAAGCCAAACAATGCAGCCGCTGGCGGTATCGCCTTTTTGTTGATGATCGCGCCTCTTCCAGCGTTGGTGGTTTCGCAACTGGCGTACAACTCCATCTGACAGAAAAAACAGTCACCGCACGCGATCACGAACGGAATCACCACTCGATCGCCACGCTGCACAGCCGTGACGGCTGACCCGGTTTCTTCAACGATTCCCATGAACTCATGGCCAAAAATATCGCCATGCTCCACGGTCGGAATCTTCCCGCGATACAGGTGCAGGTCCGATCCACAGATGGCCGTGGCCGTCACCCGCAAGATGATGTCGTCGGCGGCTTCCAATGTCGGGTCTGGTACGGTTTCTACCCTGACATCGTGGGCACCGTGGTAAGTCATTGCTCGCATGGCTAAATCCTCGCGGGTGATAAAAAAGACTCGACTATCTGTATTAAGGGAGCCGGCTTGAGAGGCGAGTTCAGTCATATGAATGGCAAATCTGATCGACGGTAATTCGGCGTGATCGCGGATTTTCGCGGTTGCTTGCGTTGCACCGCGAACTGCATGAGCCACCTGTCGCACTCATGCACCTTGCATGAGTGCAGTTGGCCATCAATTGTTTTAACTGATTGTTTCATATCAATTTTTCTTCGACCCAGAAAGCGGCACGAGTCATGCTCCATTCACTCAAGCGACTATCGGCCAAAGAGACCGTTCGCGCTCACCCTGTGATGACTTGAGAGACCAGACCATGAACGCCATCGACCTGTTGAAAGCTGACCATGAACGTGTAAAAGGCATCCTGAGCCAATTGAGCGAATCCACTGAACGCGGCGTTAAAAAACGCACAGAGCTGTTGGCCAAGCTTGAAATGGAAATCAGCATTCATACGCGACTTGAGGAAGAAGTCCTGTATCCGGCTTACAAAAAGGCCGGCGGCAAGGAGCAGGACGTGATGTATTACGAAGCCAAGGAAGAGCACCGCACCGTGGACTCACTGGTGCTGCCGGACCTGAAAGTCACCGATCCTTCTACCCCGGAGTTTGCAGGTCGAGTCAAAGTGGTCAAGGAGCTGTTGGAACACCACATCGAGGAGGAAGAAACAGAGATGTTCCCTCAGGCGAAAAAGCTGCTGGGCAAAGCGACCCTCGAAGAATTGGGTGCGCAGATGGAAACGCTGAAGGCTCAGTATAAAAAAGAATTGAGCGACGGTAATCTCGCGGCTTGATCCTGAATAGCTACACAACGAAAGCCCGGCGTTTGCCGGGCTTTTCACTTTTCAGGTGCAGGTGCAAGTGCACATTCACTCAGCTGCATCACTTCATGGCCTGGGCAATGACCTCTACCAGATTGAGCTGGGTATAGGGTTTGGACAATCGCGGGAGCTTGGTGGCGAAACCTTCCAGGCGTTCGGCGTAGCCGGTGGCAAGAATGATCGGCAGGTCGGGTTGCTTCAGCCGGATGATCTGTGCCAATTGCGCGCCATTCATGTGGGGCATGGCCATATCGGTGATGACCAGATCGATGTGCTGCTCGCTATCGAACAGTTCAAGCGCTTTCGCACCGGACGGCGCAGCGATGACCCGGTGACCCAGATCCTCCAGCAGCAGCCCCGTACTGGTTAACACCAGACTGTCGTCGTCCACCACCAGCACACACAACTGCGCC
>NZ_JBFULH010000739.1:0-1843 GCF_056400445.1 Pseudomonas sp. P5_B2
CCTTTAGAGCAGACCTTGCAGCTTGCGATGCAACATCGAAATGTTGCTTCCCTTTGCTACAAACCCTGTAAGGGTCTCTGTAAGAAGGGCCGAGACTTTATCAGCTTCAGCTTTGCTTGGGAAGCCCCCAAACACACAACTTCCAGTTCCGGTGAGCTTTGCTTCGGTAAATTTACCTAACAAATTCAAAGCGTTACGTACCTCTGGATAACGCTTTGTTACCACCGGCAAGCAGTCATTACGACTGTTTCCCTTGGGAACGGGGCGCACTTTAATGGGAGGAGAGTTACGTGTCAACAGCGGATCTGAAAAAATTTCTGCTGTACTTACAGATACTTGCGGGACCAGCACGACATACCAGGGTTCTTCGGGGTCTACAGGGGTCAGTTTCTCCCCTACGCCTTCGGCAAAAGCCGCGTGGCCGCGCACGAAAACCGGGACGTCAGCACCCAGTCCCAGGCCCAGCGCAGCCAGTCGATCCACGTCCCAACCCAATTGCCAAAGATGATTCAGACCCAGCAAAGTCGTCGCGGCATTGGAACTGCCGCCGCCAATTCCACCGCCCATGGGCAGGATTTTTTCGATCCAGATATCCATGCCGAGCGCACAACCGGATTGCTCCTGCAGTTGCTTCGCGGCCTTCACGATCAAATTGCTGTCGTGGGGAACGCCTTCGAATTCGGTGTGTAAACGGATGACGCCGTCGTCGCGAACGGCGAAGGTAATTTCATCGCCGTAATCGAGGAATTGAAAAATCGTCTGCAACTCGTGATAGCCGTCTTCACGGCGACCGAGGATGTGCAGCATCAGATTGAGTTTGGCCGGGGAGGGCAGCGTCAAGCGGGGAGTCGTCATATTCACGACCCCAGCTTGCGTGGTTGCCATTCCTTGATCACCAGCGTGACATCAAGGTCGGTGCCGTGCAGCTTGATCTTTTCGGGCAGCCAGAAACCGTTTTGTTGTGTGTAAGAGGAGTATTCAACCTGCCAGCCATCCTGTTCGAGGCTCGCCAGGCGGCTGTCGGTATCCAGCGTCAATTTGCTTTTGCTGTCCGGCGCCGGAAGCCCGCGGACCCACCAGGCCAGATTCGACACCGGTAATTTCCAGCCCAGTTGTTCTTCCAGCAGTATTTCCGGGTTCGGTGCGTCAAAACGGCCTTGGTTGGCGACCTCCAGCGAGACCTTGCCAGGGCGGCCGGTCAGACGTGCGGCGCCGCGACCCAGCGGGCCGGAAAGGCGGATGTCGTAATAATCCTGGCGCTGCAGCCAGAACAAGGTGYCGCTGCCCGAGTCTTTGGGCGCGCGGATGCCAATTTTGCCATTAATCTGCCAACCGTCGAGGCTGGTCAGTTGCTGTTTGTTTTCGCGCCATTGGGCCGGATTACCGTGACCTTCGACCGATTCGCGGGCACCGAAACCCGCGCATCCGGCGAGCAGGGCGATAAAACTGAAAACAATAATGTGGCGCAAAAACATAATTTTAAAGAGTCTCTGATCCGGTCAGGCGCTTGATGGTGCCGCGCAGGGTAGGGCTGTCGGGTTGTTCCTTGAGGAATTTGCCCCAGATTTGTTTGGCTTCCCGCTGTTTGCCATTGGCCCACAGGACTTCACCCAGGTGGGCGGCAACTTCCTGATCGGGGAAGCGATCCAGCGCCTGGCGCAGATAGCGCTCGGCTTCATCGAGATTGCCCATGCGGTAGTTCACCCAGCCGAGGCTGTCGAGTACGGCCGGGTCTTCCGGATTGATCTGGTGTGCCTGTTCGATCAGGGCCTTGGCTTCGGCGTAGCGTGTGGTGCGATCAGACAGGGTGTAGCCGAGCGCATTTAATGCCATGGCATTGTCC
>NZ_JBFULH010000740.1:0-1832 GCF_056400445.1 Pseudomonas sp. P5_B2
GTCCCGCTCCTTGCGTTTTTCGTCAGCGGTTTAGCAGCCAGCACATCGTCGCGCACCAGCTTGCGATTCCCAATTGAGGAAGTTACTTACTTCCGCTGGATGTTTCTGGGAAAGCCCTCGATCTGCGACAGTTGCCGTAGCTTGTTGACGCCGACGCCGACGCCGAATTGACCCAGTGGCCGAGATGTCACTGACCCAGTCTTATTCCTCGCGAACCGTTGCCTATGCTGGATTTCTGCCTACTTGGGGTRGKGCAGTCTTGTGTCGGCACGTGGGTCGATTCGGCGTCAGCGTCTACACAGACGGCTCAAGCGGGCGTATCTGCACTTATTTATAGCTACGTTGAGTGGGTGGATGAGCAACCGGATTGGGCYCGYTTTGTATTTCAAAGYCGCTACGCAGTCTCAAACGGGCCTTTCAAAGACGARTTGCTTGAACGCAATAAACAACGCAACAAGCAACTGCTGGAMTGGATGAGTATCGAGGGTCGWAARGAGCWGTTCAGTCACCTTCCCACAGAACTCATACCYTCTCTCATCATCGGARCGACGGAAAGCTATTCGCGTGCCTGGCTTTCCGGGAGRGTCAAAAAAAGTCYGAAGGTGTACCGYGATTTTCTCGCGAAGGCYGCRTGGRRCTCRATCAKGCAAAGCTGATGCACGSGTTACRGCCTTACTCCGGATGGYGGCCAAATCATCGACAGCGCACGCTGACRGTYACGTCMAATTTCCGAGAGTATTCTCCCCGAACCGCAATACATGCCTTGGCGTGTCTTGCGGTTATTTTAAGCAATGCATTACCAATGCAACAGGCTCCCGCGATGCTGCGCGTGCAGCCAAGAAGGCAAGAACGGCCGCCACGCCTAGCAAGGTGGCGCTCAATTCGAAGGTCGCTTGATAGCCGCTCGCGTCGAAGACCAGCCCGCCAACGGTTGCACCAGACGCAATAGCGAGTTGGATGATCGCCACCATTAAACCGCCTCCTGCTTCAGCAGAGTTTGGCAGCGTCCTCGCCAGCCATGTCCACCAACCAACGGGCGCTGCAGTCGCAATCAGTCCCCATGCGCCAAGCAAGACGGTCGTGGTGGCCGCAGAGCTACCGTATGAAACAAGCGCCAGTGCAATCATCGCCATCAAGATCGGGATGACGATGAGGGTTCGATGCAGACCCTTTTTCAAGAACGCTTCAATTAGGAAGGTTCCTGCGAGGCCCGCAAGGCCCAGGACGAGCAACATCAACGACAGCATGGAAACACTGACGTGTGTGACCGTTTCAAGGAATGGGCGCAAATAGGTAAACAGCATGAACTGGCCCATGAAAAACACACTGACCGCCACCATGCCTAGCGCGACCGGCACGCTTTTCATCAACCTGAAGACGTTTCCAGCGCCTGAACCGCTTTGCGCTTTCATCGGTGGAAGGCTTAAAGACAGCCATACACAAGCGACTATCGCGACTGGGATGACGCACAAGAACGCACCGCGCCAGCCAATCAAGGCGCCAAGAAAACTGCCCAATGGTGCTGCAATCACAGTCGCCAATGCGTTGCCGCCGTTGACGATTGCCATGGCGCGTGTGACCTGGTCATCAGGCACAAGGCGCATGGCGGTTGCCGCCGACAGTGACCAGAAGCCACCAATCGCAACACCGATCAGCGCGCGCCCGATCATGAATACCCCGTAGTTCGGGGCGAAAGCGACCACCGTTCCGGAAAGGATCATCAACAGCGTCAGTGAAAGAAGTAGTGGTTTACGATCAACCCGCGCCGCCACCAGCGGGATAAGAAGGCTGGTGAATAAGGCAAACAGTCCCGACACGGAAATGCCCTGACC
>NZ_JBFULH010000741.1:0-1831 GCF_056400445.1 Pseudomonas sp. P5_B2
ACCAAATGTGGGAGTGGGCTTGCCCGCTCCCACATTTGCTTTGTGTTGCCTATGGATCAGCTTTCAGCCAGTGCCAGGCGTTCCCGCGTTACCGGTGCCTTATCTGAATGCTCCAATTGCATGCAGCGCTCCAGAAACAGGTGCATGTAGTCGTAACTCTTGCAAACGGCCTGTCGCAGCTCCACTTGCAGGGACTTGCTCGCGTTCATGCCCGCCAGGGTACAGATGATTTCCAGTGCTTCCCATGGATGGGCATCGTCGTACTGGGCGTGCATCTTCAACCACTTCATGGCCCGTTTGCGATCTTCTTCCGGGAATGCCGCGGCATAGACACCACTGGAGCAGACCAGCGCCGACCACTCGCCGGTCGCGCCTTCAATGGCGTAATTGGTCGCAGCGATGGCCACGATCAACGAGTCAGCCGAACTGGTGTGCCAGCACCAATGGCTCAATGCGTGAAGTTCGGGGGTAACCTGTTGGGCTTGCAGATCCTCCAGGCTGATACCGTGGGCCCGACTCCAGTGCACCCAATAATCGGCATGGTTCAACTCCACGCGAATATTGCGCATCAGCCAACGACGCGCCATGTCTTCGCCAGGATGACGGGCAAAGCGGGTCTTGGTCAGGTTTTGGGCCATGTATAACGCGAACTGTTCTACAACCGGCCAGCCACCTATAAGGTACTGGCGCATGGTCTTGGCGCTGAGCTTGTTGTCTCGCATGCGCTGATACAGTTCGTGTTCGACAACCCGGCGCTTACTCTCGCTGCAATCCTTGATGAGCTGTTGAGCCCAGGCGGGATAACTTGCCGCTTCCATGAGGGGTCCGGTTCGGTTGAATGTGTCGATCACTGTCGAGCTCCTTTTGATTGTGATTGTTCGGATCAGCAAGAGGTTTCAACGGAACTTGCCAGGGGCCTTGAATAACAAAGGCTGAGACCTGGCTGGACGACTTTGCAAACTATCGCAGGTAAACGGACTCGGGCGTTCAATAACAAACCCCTGAGCGAAATCGACCCCGATTTCCAGCAATGCCTGCTCAATCTGGGGTGATTCTACAAACTCGGCAATCGTGCGCTTACCCATGACATGCCCGATGTGGTTAATCACTTCGACCATGGCGCGGTTAATCGGGTCGTCCAACATATCCTTTACAAAACTCCCGTCGATCTTCAGGAAGTCTACAGGTAAATGTTTCAAGTAAGCGAACGAGGACATTCCGGCGCAAAAGTCATCTAACGAAAAGTGGCAACCTAAACCTTTGAGCTCATTGATAAATCTAATTGCACTGCCCAAATTGGAAATTGCACTGGTTTCTGTGATTTCAAAACAAATCATTTCAGGTGGAATTGAATACTTAACAAACTGTTCACGCAGGAAGTCCAGAAACGCGTTATCTCCGATAGTTGTGCCTGACAGATTAATCGCACACATGGCTAACGGACCTTTTCGCTCTTCGGCCCTGCATTGGGCGATGATCTTGAAGACGTTTTCAACCACCCAACCATCTAGTGCCGTCATCAATCCATAACGCTCCGCAGCCGGAATAAAACTGTCCGGCAAGATCATGCGGCCAGCTTCGTCATGCAGACGCAAAAGAATTTCGATATGCCCGCCGCCGCGCGCCGTATGACCCAACGGCGCGATTTCCTGGGAGTAGAGGCAAAAGCGATTCTCTTCCAGCGCTATATGCAGGCGCTGCACCCAAGCCATCTCGCCAAAACGTAATGACAGCTCCGAGTCGTCGGCGTGATAGACCTGAACCCGATTGCGCCCTTTTTCCTAGGCCATGTAACACGCCATATCGGCGGCGCGCAGTGAGGCTTCCAACG
>NZ_JBFULH010000742.1:0-1831 GCF_056400445.1 Pseudomonas sp. P5_B2
CACCTCCGACGGCCTCCATCAAACTGTTAGCTAGCCAAACCGCGTCAAGCATGCTGAACGAATAGCACATGAACTCGAATACAAGCTCTGCTCCACCGTCCTCAACTGTGTAGACGCCCACTTGCTCAGTTGTATCATTGGTATCTGTTGGGAGCTCGACAAAATAGACCGTGCTTTCGGATCCGTGACAACTGAATTTCCCGTCGGCGGTGTAACTCCAATCTCCGGATACTCTTTTATGATATTTGCGCTCAAACATGCTGTCCCGTGCGGCTGGCGTTGGTACAAACCCTGCCAGATTTCCTACGGTAATGAGGACAGCATCGTAAAGACAGCGCGCGATCTCTTCAGCTACGGCGCTGGTGAACACGATTGATACAATATCTAAGTTTAGATTGACAGTATTCTCGCCCTGCCTGGAAACCTGACATGGATATTGGTCGTTGTACTCACGATCGCGCCAGCATGTAAAATCGCGAGCTCCGAGAAAAATTCCTGACTGCCCTTCGTCTTTGCCCACAAACACCGCCATAAACTATGATTCTTAAAATCAAATCGGATGGTTTAAGGGCAAACTTTAACGCTTAAGAGAAATAATCTTCCGTAACTACAAATTTTGTTAAAGGCGGTTGCAACATAGAACTGCTCTCGTGACAGCTTGAGACGGGCCCAAACGCACGAAAAATCAACACCTCTATCTTACGGTACGAGCTTGTCGAGCGCAGACGGATTAGGAGCAATGGAGATGAATGACGAGAGGTATCGATGCGTAGTGGCCAACGGCTTGCTCACTGCTCTGTAGTTTTATGCTCCTGCCTCCCAATGCTGCACACGAACATGACTATCTCAAACAGACCCTGCACCAGCCTTTGCCCTCGGCAAGGAACACCGCAGGTCTGCTCAGCGCGAACGCGTGCGGGCCAAATGGGCATGAATGGATGTTTAGCGCTGTAAGCGGCGAAAGAGATTCTCCCACAGCAGTTCCGCGACCCCTTCGGGGCCCAGCTTTGCCCTACTACCGCCATGCATCCCCATTAGCGCGGTGAAGAACATTTGCTGATCGTAGCTTGTAGACGCTGACGCCGAATTGACCYACGTGCCGAYGCAAGAYTGCCCTACCSYMAGTASGCAGAAATCCAKCATAGGCAATGGTTCGCKAGGAATAWGACTGGGTCAGTGACATCTCGGCCACTGGGTYAATTCGGCGTCAGCACCAACACGCGTCAAGGACGCGGCAGACAGTTGGTGAATCTGCGTTCTGTAGTAGGCACCGAAGGCGTCTGGCTTTTGATGTGCCGTCCTTGGAGAACATCTCATGGTCTATATCGATGGTCAGCTCTTCAAGGAAGAACTCGCCCATCGTTCGATTTGAGAAATCGAGAACGTACCCTCCTCCCATATTGAAGATCGAATCAAGGAATTTCATCTCAGTCGATTTGAAGTTGGCCATGCTCTTTCTCATCACTCATCTCGCCCCCTCGCCGAAGTCGCGAGCCAAAGGCTTTTGCCATGGAGGGCATGTATTTCTAGACACTTTCTTCCTCGGCCTGAAAGACCTCGATAAGCTTCTGATTGTAGTCGTCCAAATAGTTTTGAAGCCCATCCCGGTCGATCAGCCGTACTCCAGCAGTGTTAGCCAATTCCTTTGCGGATTTTGTGTAGTAGGAATTTGTAACCACCATGGCCTCGTCGCACCCGTAGAAAGCCTTAGCAGAAATGGCTTGCTGGACAGCGGCGTTGCCTACTGAGCCGGCGTAATTCTTGGCCTGGATCACCATGTTTTTGCCAAAGCGGCTGACGAAAAGATCGGCGCCTTGGTCAGCCGTCTTCT
>NZ_JBFULH010000743.1:0-1822 GCF_056400445.1 Pseudomonas sp. P5_B2
CTACCTCGGCGCTTACTTGCGGTTCGCCTTGCCTCGGCGCCAGTGGCACATACTGTCCACACGCGAGTGCTACTGCCTGGAACCCTCTCGAAGGGTGAAAATCGAGGGACTGCGCGCCAAACAGACGCAGCTTTTGAAAGACATTATTGCGTTGGGCATGGCTGGCAGACGCTTCCAGGTTGATGACCTGAACATCACGGTGGCCACCGTGCGAGCCATGCTGGATGGCGTGGTGCTGGGGCCGCTCAGCAATGATTTCCGGACGGAGGTTCTCATCAAAGACGTACAGCGGATGGTGCTTAGGTCACTGCTCACTGACCGGCAATGATCCAGCCTTTAATTAAATCACGCGGGAGAAAGTGTCTGCGAGCAATCAGGCCTGCGCCTCGCCTGGGAACGTCGGCATCCCGTACGTCAACGCAAGTTCCAAGGCCGGTTACAAGGGGTATAACTATTAGTACAAAAGGCGGGTCACCCGGAATAGGCCCTCCAACAGCGCCCGGGCCAGGCGCCCCAAGCCTGATCGGCGCCWGCGGCGCGGAGCGATGTGATGAGTACCAGAGCATGGCGATGGGCTCGCAAGAGCCTTCTTGGCTGCATCGAACTGGCCTTGCTGGTCACGCCCCTGTGCGCCAGCGCCATGTTCAAGTGCCAAGCCAGTGACGGAGCCATCAGCCACACCAGCCAAGCCATCGCCGGCGCCCGCTGCACTCGCCTGAATGACATGGCGGGCGCCGGTGTCGGCGGCAAGGCAATGGCCCTGCCACGGCTTGTGCGGGAGGACGATTCAGGCGCGGTGCGGATTCGGGTGTTCACCTTCATCCACAAGGGTGTTCGTCAATATGTGAGCCGGCGCCCCGTCGGGATCTCGGCACGGGTTGATACCCTTGAGCTCTATTACATCAAGGGCTGCTATCTGTGCAGGACGCCGAAGGATTTCAAGGTCGCCTCATTGCGCCTGGACACCCATTCCTATCAGCGGGAGATCGAAGCCGCTTCAGGTCATTATGGTGTCGACAGGGCGCTGGTCCGCGCGGTGATACATGCCGAATCGGCGTTCCGTCCCAACGCCATTTCCGAAGCCGGCGCCCAGGGGCTGATGCAGTTGATGCCCGCCACCGCCGAGCGCTTCGCCGTGGACGATCCGTTCGACGCACGACAGAACATTCGTGGCGGCGTGCGCTACCTGGCTTGGCTGCTCAAGCGCTTCAACGGCAACCAAGTGCTGGCGTTGGCAGGTTACAACGCCGGCGAAGCGTCCGTTGTCGAGTACAACGGGGTGCCTCCCTACGCCGAGACGCAATCCTACGTCACCCTCGTGCAGTCCTTGACCGAACGCTATCGCAACCATCGCTAGTACCGAAGGGCGCATAACCCGGAATAGGTAATACGCCGGCTCCTCCACGGCGGATAACGCTGGCGCGTTTTGCGCCCTACGAAAGCATTCAGGTTCCGCGCTCGATCAATACGCCGGGCGGGGGTCGGTGAAACAGTGGGCACTACTATTTCCATATATGGGGAATTTCACCCACTTGACCGGGCGTTTGCCACCTAATGTGAGGAATATTTCCCCCACTTTTCTCTCGCTTGAAACACTAAGAAGTGACTTGTTAAAAAATTTGAACTTATTTCTCTACTCTATTGTCATGGCTCATTCGTTGCTTCACCCCTTGTACCTGCAACAGATGTCGTCCCGGACATCGTGTAGTCGGCGGGGCTTGCCTGATTCGGTATGACGCGAGGGGTGAAAAAATGAAGCGAGCGAAACCACCATGCAGCTCTATCGCCTTACTGCTCTGGTCACGCCCGCCCTGTACGATGC
>NZ_JBFULH010000744.1:0-1821 GCF_056400445.1 Pseudomonas sp. P5_B2
TCACCGAGCAGAGTCGAGTATTGCAGTTTTCGTCGTTGAGTTTTGACTCGTCGCTGATCGACATATTCCCGACCCTGCTTCAAGGCGCCGAACTGATCGTGCCCAGTGACAATCAACGTCGCGATCCATTGCAACTGGTCGAGCTGATCCAACAGCACCAACTCAGCCACGCGTTTCTGCCACCGGCACTGTTGAGCATACTGCCGCTGGAACAGCTGCAGGGGCTGGATCATGTGATGACCGGAGGCGACGTTTGCGAACCCTATGTGATTGAGCAACTGACTCGCCAGGGCAAGCTCTACAACCTTTATGGCCCGACCGAAGCCACCGTGCTGATTACCGCGCAACAGTTGCGTCCCGGCGACAGCAATCGAACCCTCGGCGCACCGATTGCCAACAGTCAGGTGCTGATTCTCGATGAAGAATTTCAACCGGTGGCGGACCAAACCGTCGGTGAGTTGTACATCGTCGGGCCGGGGGTGTGCCTGGGGTATTTGAACAATCYGCAGCAGACCACCGAGCGCTATCTGAACCTGAATATGCCTAGCGGCCGGAGCCTGCGCGCCTACCGCACCGGCGACATGGCGAAGTGGGCCCAAGATGGCATCGAGCTTTGTGGGCGACGGGATCACCAGGTGAAGATACGCGGTTTTCGGGTTGAACCGGAAGAGATTGAATGCTGCCTGCGTGACAGCCAGTTGTACCGTCAGGTGGCGGTGGTCATCGACAGTCATCGGCGCATTCTGGCCTTCCTCGCGCAACCTCAGGAAGACCGGCCCGGCATCGCTCGAGAAGCCTTGAAGGCTCACGCGTCGCAGTTTTTGCCGGACTACATGCAGCCGGTTGCCTGGACCGAACTACAAAGCATGCCCTTCGCCAGCAATGGCAAAGTTGACCGCATAGCTCTGCTTGCAATGCCTGTCAGCGTTCAGGAAAACACGACTCGACGCTTACCTGCTAATGCCGATGAGGCCCTGCTGCTGGAGATCTGGGCCGAACTGCTGGAGCTGCCGGCCAGCGACATTTCTACTGACGAAAGCTTCTTTAATCTAGGCGGTCATTCGATCCTGTTGTCGCGCATGTTGCTGCGATTGCGTGAGAAATTCGGTCGCAGTATTTCGATCAACCGCTTCATCGAACTGCCGACCATTGCGAAGTTGGCGACCTTGGTGCGCGGCTCCGGCACCGAAGAGGTGTTGAGCGGAAAGGCCTTGGCCGATGCCTTTCGTGAGCTGGATATTCAGCCGTTGCCCATCAGCCAAATGGGCGATGTGCACAAGGTGATCGTGACCGGCGCCAACAGTTTTGTCGGCGTGCACATTGTCGAGGCGCTGCTGGGTTGGGGCGCTACTGAGGTCGCCTGCCTGGTGCGCGATGGTGGTGGGCGATCGGCGGTTGAGCGCTTTGCCCATGCACTGCGCGAGAACCGCCTGGAGCATCTAGACCTGAGCCGGGTACGGGTGCATGCCGCAGACATCACTCGTCCGTCTCTGGGACTGTCCGATGAAGTTTACGAGCGCCTCGATCGAGAGTTTGGCGCGCTGGTGCACAACGCTGCCAACGTCAATCACGTGCTCGATTACGAGTCACTGGCGCAGGACAACGTCGAACCTATTTTCGAGTGCCTCAGGTTGTGTGAAGGGCGCAGCAAAAAGGTTTTCAATTTCGTCTCTACGCTCTCGGCTTCCAGCACGATGACCGCCGAGGGCCGGGTGCTCGAATTGCCCGCCGCGCAGACACCGCCGATCTACATCAAGAACGGCTACAACCTGTCCAAATGGGTCGGCGAACGGATTCTTGAGCGAGCTCGCGAGCGCGGGG
>NZ_JBFULH010000745.1:0-1817 GCF_056400445.1 Pseudomonas sp. P5_B2
ACGGATGATGAGCATCTTCGGCATCGCAGGACTGCTTGAAGCGATCAGGGCGTGAATCCAGCCGTTTGATCGTCCATGAGCGGCTGTTTGTGCCGCTGACGCGGCCCAAGCAGCATCACGAATGCCTATGTAGTTGGATATGGCAATTCGCGCTTTCGCCTGCCGATTTCGCAGGTAACGCACGCAACTCTCAGTTTTTGACGTACTCAGTGCGTTTTCACACAGCCTGGGTCGACCTCTGCCGGTCATAATCTAGGGACGTACTGCTCAAATTCGGTCCAAAGGACTGTCAGGTCGAATTCAAATAGCTGGGTATATCTGGGAAAGGCAACGGCGAGATGAGCTAGGCTTCCGGCATCATTACTCAAGGACGACCGTCATGCCCGATAACTCAGATTGTAAGATCGCCACTGCGGACGCTCTGACATTGCTCCTCCACAACCAGCACGCCCTATGTGCAGCGATAGAAGAAATAACCAAGTGGCTGTCAGAAAATGGGGTAGGCAGTGTCGCCGCTAATGCGATATCGGCAATGGAAACGCTGGACACAAATGCTCAGGCCATCACAGATTCCATTATGAGGGTACGCCAGTCTTAGATCACTCAGTGAGGTCCAGGGCTGCCTTCTGATTTGAATGGCCCCCTGACTTTGTAGACACAACTGAATGGTAGAGGGACGGATAGCGACGGTCTGGCACGACCGTCGCAGTGAATGGTCAGACCTCCGTCTGCTCCGCCATTTCCAAGGCATCATCGACTTCGATTCCCAAGTACCTGACAGTGCTTTCAAGCTTCGTATGACCAAGCAGAAGTTGGACCGCTCTCAGGTTCTTCGTCCTGCGATAAATCAACGAAGCCTTGGTTCTCCGTAGCGTGTGAGTACCATACATGGTTGGGTCAAGACCAATGGTTGTCACCCACGCTTTGACTATTCGAGCGTATTGCCTGGTGGATAAATGCTCTGAAGCGTGCAACCGGCTCGGGAACAAGAAATCCTCACTGCGGAGACGCGCCTGGCGCATCCACGCTTCCAGAACCGTTCGGGTCTGTTCAGTGATTTCAAATTGCACTGGGTGTTGAGTTTTCTGCTGCATCACGATGGCCCGTGACGATACATGCTCCCCATGGGCAATGTCTCGGACCCGCAATTTGGTTAAGTCACAGGCACGCAGCTTGCTATCGATGGCCAAGTTGAACAGCGCCAAGTCCCGGGTCTTATCCGCAAGCTGAAGTCTTACGCGGATAGCCCAGATATCTCTGACTCGGAGCGGGGCTTTCTGACCGACAAGCTTTCCCTTGTTCCAAGGCTGATGGCGGTATCTAGCAACAGTGTTCATGGCTCGTCCTCCACGTTGAGGGAAGACAAGGGTGGATCAGTCACAATGGCTGGTGGTCGCTATCAGACCTATAGCTGCCTGTCAGCAAAGGCATAAATCGACCCAAAAGAGACGCTCAGTTGCGTCTCTGGGTTATGGAAAGGTTAATTGATCAGTAGGGTGTGTCTCCGATAATAGCCGCGCGCTCCATCTTGCGATGGCAAGGCGGATAGTCCATCACGGCATAATGCTGGGTGCAGCGGTTATCCCATATTGCCACGCTGTTTTTCTTCCAACGCCAGCGCACCTAGTACTCGGGATTGTAGGCCTGGCTGATTAGGTACTTCAGCAGGTCAACGCCGGCCTGGTTGTAATCCTGGCCGAAACGGACACGGCCATCGCGGTGGTAATTGACGAAGTGTGTGGCGTAGGCATTGACGAACAGCACCTTCTCGCCGGTTTCCGGGTGGGTGCGCACGACCGGATGCTCAGAATCTGGGT
>NZ_JBFULH010000746.1:0-1814 GCF_056400445.1 Pseudomonas sp. P5_B2
GTCAGATACCGCCGATGTACTCGGCGCTCAAGCGTGATGGGCAGCCGCTGTACAAGCTGGCCCGTGCTGGCGAAGTAGTGGAGCGCGAACCGCGTTCTGTTACTATTGCGCGCTTGGAATTGCTGGCCTTCGAGGGTGATACTGCGCGGCTTGCGGTGGATTGCAGCAAAGGCACCTATATCCGCACCTTGGTGGAGGATATCGGTGAGCAACTCGGTTGTGGCGCTTACGTTGCTGAATTGCGACGTACCCAGGCCGGGCCTTTTACGCTGGCGCAGACGGTTACGCTGGAAGAGTTGGAAGCGGTACATGCCGAAGGCGGCAATGAAGCGGTTGATCGCTTCCTGATGCCATCGGACAGCGGCCTGCTGGATTGGCCGCTGTTGCAGTTCTCGGAGCACAGCTCGTTCTATTGGCTTAACGGCCAACCGGTACGGGCCCCGGATGCACCGAAGTTCGGCATGGTACGGGTACAGGATCACAATGGTCGCTTCATCGGTATCGGTGAAGTGAGCGAAGACGGGCGCATCGCGCCGCGTCGACTGATTCGGTCAGAATGACCGGACGAGGGTGGCTGTTAACAGGCACGGTCACTACTCATTTTTAGATACAGGGATTTGTCCCTGGCCTGTTGAAGCCGTTTCTATGAAACAGCTTCCTGATAAAAGGATTGCCTCATGGCTCTCGACGTTCAAGAAAAAGCTCAAATCGTAGCTGACTACCAGCAAGCTGTTGGTGACACTGGTTCGCCAGAAGTGCAAGTTGCACTGCTGACCCACAACATCAACAAGCTGCAAGGTCACTTCAAGGCCAACGGTAAAGATCACCACTCCCGTCGTGGTCTGATCCGCATGGTAAACCAGCGCCGTAAGCTGCTGGACTACCTGAAAGGCAAGGATCTGGGTCGTTATCAGACTCTGATCGGTCGCCTGGGTCTGCGTCGCTAATAAGCGATTGCGCTAGAGGTTGGTTGTCTGCCGTGCGCCAGTGGGTTTCCCGCTGGCGCATGGCAGGCTCCCAGCCTCAAGTTTTATCTGGATATACGTTTTACCCTGGACAGGCGTTGGGCCGATTCCCGACATTGCCCAAGAATTTCGCAAGAAGACAAGTTCCCCAAGAGCCACAAAAGAAGGTAGGACACCGTGAACCCGGTAATCAAAAAATTCCAGTTCGGTCAGTCGACCGTTACCCTCGAGACTGGCCGTATCGCCCGTCAGGCCTCCGGCGCAGTATTGGTCACCGTTGACGACGACGTCAGCGTGTTGGTGACTGTCGTTGGTGCCAAGCAAGCCGATCCAGGCAAGGGCTTCTTCCCTCTGTCGGTTCACTACCAGGAAAAGACTTACGCTGCCGGTAAGATCCCTGGCGGTTTCTTCAAGCGTGAAGGCCGTCCTTCCGAGAAAGAAACCCTGACTTCCCGACTGATCGACCGTCCGATCCGTCCGCTGTTCCCAGAAGGCTTCATGAACGAAGTGCAGGTTGTCTGCACCGTCGTTTCCACCAGCAAGAAGACCGATCCGGACATCGCTGCGATGATCGGTACCTCGGCTGCCCTGGCCATCTCCGGCATTCCTTTCGATGGCCCGATCGGCTGTGCACGCGTTGCGTTCCACGAAAGCACCGGCTACCTGCTGAACCCGACTTACGAACAACAGAAAGCGTCGAGCCTGGACATGGTCGTTGCCGGTACTTCGGAAGCCGTGTTGATGGTTGAATCGGAAGCCAAAGAGCTGACCGAAGACCAGATGCTGGGCGCGGTACTGTTTGCTCACGACGAGTTCCAGGTTGTGATCAACGCCGTTAAAGAACTGGCT
>NZ_JBFULH010000747.1:0-1812 GCF_056400445.1 Pseudomonas sp. P5_B2
CGGTCACGACCAATGCCGGCGTTGTCGTATAGCTCGATCAAGCGGTGTGCACGCTTCAATACGGCGTCCGTGTCGAACGACAGGCGCGCATCCACTTCGGTAGAAATACGGCCCGGTACAACCTTCAGGATCTCTTGCCCGACCGCAACACCGAAACGGTCGCTGGCCAGGCCCACATCGCCTTTGCAGTCGTGCACGCAAGCATCCAGCAATTCGGCATACGCAGGGATAGCCGCGGCTTTGAGCAGCAGGGAAGGGTTGGTGGTGGCGTCCACCGGTTTAACGCGAGCAATCGCTTCGAAGTCGCCAGTATCGGCAACCACGGTGGTCATTTGTTTAAGTTGTTCCAGCTTGGAAGTCATGGGCGTGCTCTGTCCTGTGGGTCTAATGACATTACCCGAGCGCTGACAGCCACTCAAGGGCGTATGTATGTATCGATGGCCCCAGCGGCAACAACCTGAAAACGGCTGTTTGAATGGCGGGGCGCGGTATCGGTAAATACGATGCCAAATCAGCGCACAGGTTCAACCCCGGCGACCGTTAGCGCCCCTCCAACAACTCTGCCGCCTGATCCAGCAACACCAAAGGCTCTTTAGCCTTGTGGATATCCACCGACAACAACTGCCGAAATTTGCGCGCCCCCGGGAACCCGGTGCCCAGCCCCAACACATGCCGGGTGATGTGGTGCATCGAGCCACCTGCATCGATGTGCGCGGCGATATAAGGCCGCAACTGCGCCAGCGCCTCGGCCCGAGTGATCACCGGTGCCGTGCTCCCGAACAGCTGCTGATCCACCTCAGCCATCACATAAGGATTGTGATACGCCTCACGGCCCAGCATCACACCGTCGAACGTCTGCAAATGCTCGTGACAGGCCTCAAGCGTCTTGATCCCGCCGTTGAGAATAATCTCCAGGTCCGGAAAATCGGTCTTTAACTGCGCCGCCACGTCATAGCGCAGGGGGGGAATGTCGCGGTTCTCCTTCGGCGACAACCCCTCCAGAATCGCAATCCGCGCATGCACCGTAAAACTCGTACACCCGGCATCCCGAACCGTACCGACGAAATCACACAACTGCTCGTAACTGTCCCGCCCATTAATCCCGATACGGTGCTTCACCGTCACCGGAATCGACACCGCATCACGCATCGCCTTCACACAATCAGCCACCAACTGCGGATGCCCCATCAGGCACGCACCGATCATATTGTTCTGCACGCGGTCACTCGGGCAGCCGACGTTGAGGTTTGCCTCGTCGTAGCCGTGTTCTTGGGCCATGCGGGCGCAAGCGGCGAGGTCGAGGGGGACGCTGCCACCGAGTTGCAGGGCGAGCGGGTGTTCGGCTTCGTTGTGACGGAGGAAAMGGTCGTGATCGCCGTTCAGGAGCGCGCCGGTGGTGACCATTTCTGTGTAGAGGAGGGCATTTTTCGACAATAGGCGTAGGAAAAAACGGCAATGTCTATCAGTCCAATCCATCATAGGTGCGACGGAGAAACGGCGGGAGAGCGGGGCGGGTGTGGCGGTGATTGGGGGCATTGGGGGATCTGGAGTTGGTGAGGCTGGGAGTAGGGGAGTTTATCAGGATTGGGACGAGGGGGATCAGACGTGTCTTGGACGTTAGGGGCGAAGCATTACTTTGTAATAGGAAGCTTGCCATTGATCACAACCGCATCGAACACTTTTTGCCCATCATGCGCTGCTTCGGGCACATCCATGAACGTCAGTTTTTTATGAATGATCTTTCTGTGGGGGTTGTCGGTTTTTTCAGTGATGACTGCTAGAGCTTCCGAAGGGTGTGTATTTACGCTGGAC
>NZ_JBFULH010000748.1:0-1799 GCF_056400445.1 Pseudomonas sp. P5_B2
CCAGTAACTTGATTCCTGTCACTGCTCATCAGTGATCGGGTCTGCAAGCCCGCCGGAATACCAGTCGCATAGCCCTGCCAAAGGACGCTCGTTCATGTCCGCGAAATGGCGGCTTTGTGCGGGAAACCTCGGTCTGCCGGGTTCCTGGTTTCCCGGTCTTGCAGACCCGCACATAGCTGCCACCCATCATCTGCAAGTGGTGCGGGTAGCTCCTGGTGAACAATCAGGAGTTTCACCATGATCAAGCCAACACCCTCATTTTTTCAGGCCGTTGCATGATGCTCGATTGCTTTAAACCCCAAGCTTTGAGTGAACCGCAACAGATAGCCATCTGGATCGAGCACCAAGAAATTAAGCTCGCCGTGCAGGCGCTCATTGTCTCGGTACCAGCACTCTTCAATGGGTCTGCGTAATTCAATACCCGCGTCTTCGATGGTTCGAGCCAAAGCTTTGGTGTCAGAGCATTGAATCGAAAGATTCATCCCTCGGCCATAGGGTGATAATAAAGGGCCAACGCGCCATGGAGACGCTTGCAAATCATCCTGTTCCAGCATCAATTGACTGCCTTGAAAAGACAGAAAAGTGAATTTGTCTTCAGGCCTTTCGTATTCAACCTTGAACCCCAGAATCAGGCAGTAAAACTCCAGGCTTCGTTGCAAGTCAGAGACAATCATCTCTGGAACCAACGTGTTTATCTTCATAAACGGACTCCTTGTCGTTGATAACACACCCTCAAACAGTGGGACGGACTACTCATCTCTGCTCAGGAGGGTATCTACCAAGATATCTACTTTTGGTCGCCATTGCGCGACAGTCCGCATTAGGCTTAACGGGGTCAGTTTTGAAATGACGCGGCGACACATTCTTCATGACATAGACAACGGCTCTGATTGATCTAGCCTTAATGAAACAACGCGGGAGAAAATCCCATGCCCTTCGCCGCCGGAAATCTATTCGCCCTGTCTTTGGCTGTCTTCTTTTGCATGGGAGCGTCCGGGGAAGGGATAGCAGACACCAATCACCCACCGGCCATACTCCCATTGGCTTCTGAGACGGTGCCAAAAATCATTGCCTATCCGCCGCTTGCCGAGCCGCTCGCCCGGGGTGTTGTCATTATCCAATTTCAAACAGAGCGCGCCAGAATCATGCCGGTATTTGGCAAAGCGGCTGTTGAGGTATCACCCCGTCTCGGTCACSTTCACGTCACCGTCGACGACTGGAAAGGTACATGGGCGCACACCAGTGAAGACCCGATTATCCTGGTTGGGCTGACGCCCGGCACTCACAAGGTTCTTCTTGAAGTGGCTGACCCATCGCACAATATCCTCACTAGTACGACAGTGAGTTTTATTGTTCCCGAGAAGAAACCAGCTGACGCCCCGCACGTTGACGACGGTCACACCGTAAAGCCCTGACTATTGCGCGTTCATAGTCCACGGCTAGACCCCCAGAATTCAGATGGAGCGACATTTCGCGGGGGGTAACCGAGCCTGTAGGAGAAGCAAAAAACCTGGCGGCCCGTTTCGGCATCCGGCGATCACCGTCAGGAGAAAGTCGACCCGCGTCACTTGATCCACACAGAAAATCAAAAAGTGAAAACAGTTTGCATTTTGAAAACACTTTTCACTATAGTGGCTCAGTTGCCAATTTCGGCCCTGAAACTGCTTGGACTACGACAATCTATGAGCGCCGTTGCTGAACGCATCCTTCGTGTTTTGGAAGAGCTTGCCAACTCGCCGGAGGGCATGACGCTCTCTGAACTCACGGCTGTTCTCGATTTGCCTATCACGGCCATACAC
>NZ_JBFULH010000749.1:0-1799 GCF_056400445.1 Pseudomonas sp. P5_B2
GGGCCACCCACGCCGAACAAGCGATCGACAGTTGGCCGAACCAGGTTTACGAACTGTATCGCCAGATCGAGCGCTGGCTGCTGCCGATAACGGAGGTTGGTCTGGTCTTGCGGCACAATCCCACACACGTATTCRAGAGCGATCTGGAAGGGGAAACGTTCGACTATGCCATCGACCAACTGTTGATCGAAGRCAATGGCCATACCCTGACGTTCGACCCCGTCGCGCGCTTCACCGACGATGGCGAGGGCCGCGTAGAAATTCATTCCAAAGGCCAAGAGCTCGCGTTGCTGCGTACCGTTGGTGAGCATGGCGAATCGCATTGGTGGTTACAGGTCATCGAGCAAGCAGGACAACAACTGGATGCGGTAGCGCTGACGGAGAACAATTTGCTTTCGGTCGTGCAGGAAGGTTTGGAGCTTTGAGGCTAACAGCACAGGACAGCATTCATGGACAGTTTTGTTTTGGGTACACGCGCCAAGGTTTCTGGTCAGAACAGGTTTAGTAATCGCACTGGCGCCGTTTCATATCTGAAAGTGCCCAGTGGCGCTGCCGAGCCCACCCCTTCAGATCAGGTAAGTACCGTCAAACAGTGGCTGGATCTGATCGTTCTTCAAGCGAACCCTCCAGACACCAAACCCGGAAAAGAACTGGATATTGTTTTTTTCGTTCATGGCTACAACACCGATTCAAAAGAAGCACTCAAGCGCCAGCGACTGGTCGAGAGCGAACTGAAAAAACGCAAATACAACTGCATGGTGATCGGCTTCGACTGGCCCAGTGCGGGCAGCGCTGAACTGTACCTGTATGACCGCTCGGAAGCCCAGGAAGCCGCCACGCTGTTGGTGACTGGCGGCATCATCCCGTTTGCCAACTACACGCTAAAAGATTGCCCCATCAACATCCACGTCATGGCCCACTCCATGGGTGCCTTCGTGGTGCGTGAGGCGGTACGCTCGGTCGATAAAACTCGCAATGCGGACTTAGCCAATGACTGGCGCATCGGTCAACTGGTGTTGTTTGCCGCGGATATCTCCTCCGAGTGCTTTGAGCTCAACAACTCGGACATGATTCCAATCTTCAACCACTGCGGCCGACTAACCAACTACTTCAGTGGTTACGATGAAGCGCTGGCCGTATCAAATGTGAAAAACATAGACATCAGCTCGCGCGTCGGACGCGTTGGCATGCCGGTTGATACGCCAGCGCACGAAAAGGCCGTCGATGTTGATTGTGGCCCGCGTTACAAGACTGTCCCCAAAAGAAAATTCAAGATCATCGACGGCATGATTTCCCATTCCTGGTACTTGGAGGATCCGGTCTGGTACGACGATCTCGCCTATACCCTGCAAGGGCAAATCGACCGAAACTTCATTCCGACCCGGATCTTGGTCAGTAAAAATGACTTTATCCTGAGAACCTGACTACCCACCCGCCCCCACCGCCGCATGCAAATCCAGCACAGGCAATGGCGAAGGCCGGTTCAATGCCCGCAACACCGGAGCATCGTAGCCATACACATCTGGCTTGAACGCTACTCGCCCGTCACTCTCCAGATCCACCGTCCAGTACGCCAACAACACCGGCACTTTCACCGGAAGCGAGATGTTCTGGGTCTTGCCGTTGGCCAGTTGGTTTTGAATGCCTGCGCTGTTCCATTTAACCGGGTCATTGAACAACAGTTCCACCAGTTGCAGCGGATTCTCTACGCGGATGCAGCCTGAACTGGTCGCGCGCACAGTTTTGGCAAACAACTCGCGGTGCGGTGTGTCGTGGAGGTAAATCGCATAGTCGTTGGG
>NZ_JBFULH010000750.1:0-1797 GCF_056400445.1 Pseudomonas sp. P5_B2
GCTCAAGCTACATGGCTCAGTGATAAAGAGAAGCAGGATCTCGAAAGCGCGCTTGCCGCTGAACAAGTTGGCATTAAAGCGGTGAAAAACTACGCCGAAGCCTTTCGCTCGCCGAAAGTGATCATCCTCGCGTTGCAGTTTTTCTGCTGGAGCATTGGGGTTTACGGCTTCGTGCTGTGGCTGCCGTCGATCCTCAAGGCCGGCGCAAAGATGGACATGGTTCAGGCGGGTTGGCTGTCGGCGCTGCCGTATCTGGCCGCTGTGATTGGCATGCTGCTGGTGTCCTGGGGTTCGGACAAATTGCAGAAGCGTAAACGCTTCGTCTGGCCGCCGCTGCTGATTGCCTCCATCGCTTTCTACGCCTCTTATGCGTTGGGCGCCGAACATTTCTGGTGGTCTTACACCCTGTTGGTGATTGCCGGCGCCTGTATGTATGCGCCTTACGGGCCGTTTTTCGCGATCATCCCGGAGATTCTTCCGGCCAACGTCGCCGGGGGCGCCATGGCGCTGATCAACAGCATGGGCGCGCTGGGTTCGTTTGGCGGCTCGTATCTGGTCGGCTACTTGAACAGCAGCACCGGATCGCCAGGCGCTTCGTATTTGCTGATGAGCGGCGCGTTGATGCTCTCGGTGGTGCTGACTCTATGCCTCAAGCCCGGTGCCAGTGACCGGGTCGTGGAGAAGGCGGCTGCGCAACGTTCAGCCGCTGCTCACCCTTGAATTGAAATTGAGAACACGACGATGAAAAAGCAGGTTGTGCTGTACAAGAAACTCTCGCCGCTGCTCATGGCTCGCCTGCATGAGCACACCGAGGTGACGCTGATCGACAACCTCAACCCGGAGGGGCTCGCGCAATTGCGTGAGGCCCTGCCTCGCGCCCACGGTCTGCTGGGTGCGAGCCTGAAACTGGACGCGGATTTATTGGAGCTGGCGCCGAATCTCGAAGCCATCGCCAGCGTCTCCGTCGGCGTCGACAACTACGACATTGACTACCTCACCGAGCGCCGCATCCTGCTCAGCAACACGCCTGACGTGCTGACTGAAACGACCGCGGACACCGGTTTCGCACTGATTCTGGCAACCGCCCGGCGTGTGGTGGAACTGGCGAACATGGTTCGCAACGGCGAGTGGAAGCGCAACATCGGCCCGGCGCATTTCGGCACCGATGTGCATGGAAAAACCCTGGGCATCATCGGCATGGGCCGCATCGGCGAGGCATTGGCGCAGCGCGGGCATTTCGGGTTTGGCATGCCGGTGATTTATCACAGCCACACTCCGAAACCGGCGGTGGAGCAGCGTTTCAATGCGCAGTACAGAAGCCTGACGGAGTTGTTGCAGCAGGCGGATTTCATTTGCCTGACCTTGCCGTTGACGGCTGAAACCGAGGGGTTGATCGGCGCTAAAGAGTTCGCCTTGATGCGCCCGCAGAGCATCTTCATCAACATTTCCCGGGGCAAGGTGGTGGACGAAGCGGCGCTGATTGAAGCGTTGCGCGCGGGGCAGATTCGGGGGGCGGGGCTGGATGTGTTCGAGCGTGAGCCGCTGGACCTGGATTCGCCGTTGTTGACGTTGAACAACGTGGTGGCGACGCCGCACATGGGGTCGGCGACGCATGAGACGCGAGAGGCGATGGCTACGTGTGCGGTGGATAATCTGCTGATGGCGTTGGCTGGAGAGCGACCGAAAAATCTGGTGAATGCAGGGGCGTGGCAAAGCTCAGTCATTTAGCGTTTGTTAGTCAGCCTTCGCGAGCAAGTCGAATCGTCGCACCGCCAATCCCACATTTGATTTGTGAAC
>NZ_JBFULH010000751.1:0-1788 GCF_056400445.1 Pseudomonas sp. P5_B2
GGTCCAGAAATACGGCACATCGAGGTAATGCTCGTCAGCGCCAAGCATATTCGCAGCGGCGATCCGCGCCTGTTGCTGGGCCAGGCGCCAATGTTCGATACGCTGAAGCTGGCCGTTAAGCGGGAAAGTCGCGATATCACCGACCGCCCACAGCGCATCGGTGACGCGCATTCCCCCATCGACCTTCAGCGACCGGTCTTTTTCCTTGAGGAGATCGCTAAACGCATCAGTTTCAGGGCTGACGCCAATGCCGGCCAGCACCAGATCCGCTGGCAAGCGTTGACCGTTGTCCAGATGCACAGCCTCGACCTTGTTTGCTCCTTCTATATAGGTGGCTTCGCCATCGGTGTGAAACACCACGCCATTGGTCTCATGTAAGGCGCGAATCGCCTTGCCGACCGCTTCACCAAATTGTGCGGCGAAAGGAATGGCATGACGGGCCAGGACTGTGACCTCCAACCCTAATTGGCGCAGGGCTGAAGCGGACTCCATGGCAATAAAGCTGTCACCGATGATAACCGCTCGCTGGCCAGGCTTTGCCGCCTGCAGAATTCGCAGTGCCTGCTCTTTTGAGCGGAGCAAGAACACTTGCGGCAAATCGGCGCCTGGTAGCGTGAGTGGATTGGGCTTGCCGCCGGTGGCAAGCAACGCGGCGTCATAGTTCAGCGATCGACCATTGGTCAGTCCCAGGGTTTTGTTCGCCGAATCCAGGCTGGCAACTTCACCGGTGATGCGCTCAATGCGCTGCTCACGATAAAACCCTTCATCACGCAGCAGCGGGATTTCTTCTGGCGGCATCTCTGCGGCAATGACAAATTTGCTCAGGACGGTGCGGTCGTAACCGGCGTCGGCCTCGCGGTCGATCAACAGAACCTGGCCGCCGAAGCCCTTTTCGCGTAGTGCTGCCGCACACGCGATACCGGCGGCCCCGGCCCCGACGATGACAAACGTCCGTTCATCATCAGCCGGCGGGGTGTGAGCATCGGCGAATGGCTGGTCGTCGACCCAGATGTCGCCGTCGCGGAGTTCCAGCGGATAGCGCTTGAGACTGTCCAGGGCTGGCGGCTCGCAGAGTGCACCGTCTTCGATCCGAAACTCAGCTTTGTGCCAAGGGCAAATCAAGCGTCCGTTGCACACCRCACCTTGCGCCAGCGGTGCTCCGGCATGCGGACATTCGCCCTGATAGGCGCGCAGTTGATCGCCCACTCGCAGCAAAACAATGTTGGTGTCCGCGATCCGGGCTTCAAGGCCTCTGTTTTCGGGTACATCGGCGAAAAGGGCGACGCGGTGCAGTGCCATGATGGCTCTCCAGGCAGACGTTTCACTTAAGAGTTTGGCGCGTTACGCGAGGTTCAGCCAATTCCCGGTGCCACCTCACCAACGGTATCGTTATAGTTCGCAACCCGACAACGGCCCTACATGTACAAGGTGCTCCGCAATGATCCGATTGACCTCTTCTAGCCCTTGGCTTGCAGCTGTTGCAGTCGCCCTGTGCGTGCAATTTCCAGCAATGGCCCAGGAACGTTTCACCCTGAACATCCCGGGTGTTACGGATGACCGGCTGTTTACCTCGGCTGCCGCCAGCGATGCGCCGGGTTGTGGCGGCCACAACGCATCACCTGCGCTGAACTGGAACGCCGGGCCGGCGGGTACGTTGAGTTATGCAGTCGTCATGCATGACCCTGACGGGCAGAAGGGCCAGGGTGCCGATCATTGGGTGCATTACGGCATCAAAGCCACCACTCACCAGATTCCCGCCGGTGTAGGTGCAAAATCAGCCTTTGAAGG
>NZ_JBFULH010000752.1:0-1776 GCF_056400445.1 Pseudomonas sp. P5_B2
GCCAAGACCCAAAGATCGTTTAAGCCTCAAGTACTACATGAATAAACTACTCAAGAAGAAAAACTAAACTACGAAATGCCCAATGAACGATTTCGCCAATCTGTTGGGCATTCTTGGCGCTAACGACTCACAACCCGCTCCAGCGGTCGGCTAGATATCAGCCCGCAGCCGATCAGATAAGATCAAGGAATCACTCGCGGGTGCAGCTCCAGATTCACACCCTCGGAAAAGACAAAATAAAGCGTGATCATCAGGCCACCAACATGAGCACTGCGTAGTTGCTCTTTCTTCTGCGTTCAACTAACCCTATAGGCAGTGAAGAGCGCGCGAGTTGTGTATTTTTTTGGAGGTAGTCAGCTTTGTTTTTCAATACTCTGAATGTCAATCCGCGCTCGGGACTCACGCTGTTGGTAGCGCTGTGCGTGATGAGCCTGCTTGGCTGTTCACGTAGCGACGAGGTAGGCCAATGCATTGCTGCGCCGCAAGTGCCTGAGCGRCAGGTCGTCATCATCGGTATCGACGGCCTGCGTGCCGACGCCGTTAGCCCGGCACTGACGCCCTTCCTGTTCCAGTTGGCTGAGTCCCAGGGGTTGGCATGGGGGAGAGTCGATGTCAGCAACGGCCGTACGCAACAGACTTATTCCGCGCCTGGCTGGATCAGTGTGCTCACCTCAAGCTGGGTAAGCGCACATGGCATTGTTGATAACAGCAGCAAAGGTCCAATCAAAGTTCAAACACTGTTTGAGCGCCTTCACGGCCGCAAGGCCGATAGTCGCAGCATTCTCATGACCTCCTGGCGACCGCTCTACGATTTGGTCGAGGGGCGTCTGAAGGCTTTGCCAGAGATACATCATGCAGCGTTTTTGCGTGAGGACGATGCAGCGGTCGAGCATGAAGTACTGACCACCTGGCGAGCATGCCAGCCCGATCTGGCCTTCATTCATCTCGATGCTGTGGACCAAGCGGGCCACAACGGTGCTTTCGACCCGTCTGATCCGGGCTACGCTGCCGCCGTGCGAGCAACAGACTCGCGCATTCGTCGCCTGTGGGAAAATGCATTTGCGTCACCTTCTGCCCAAGGCGCAATGCCTCAACGTATGGTCGTTTTTGCCAGCGATCACGGAGGAACCGGCAATGGTCACGGCGGCTATTCAGAAGCTGAGCGCTGGGCGCCGTTACTGGCCATACCGCCGTCTGGATATCCTGCAGTGAACATCCGCAACCTGGTTGATATTGGTCACGCTGCGCTGGACTTTGTTCAGTGAGGTTGACCAACGTCGGTACCTACCGCGTTCAAATCAGCTCGATGGCCCACATGGATTTGGATTTCGTCACCGATTTAATAATCACCTATTCCAGCCAGTCAGAATGAACCTGCGCAAAGCGCTCTTGCAGCCATTCAATAAAAACTTGCACCTGCGGCGCCAAGTGCGTCCGACTTGGGTAGAGCACCGACACGGGCCGGGGGGCTGGCCGATAGGGTCTTAGAATTTCCACCAAAGCGCGACTGTCCAAATGCTCGGCCACGGTGATGCCGGGCGCCTGGATTATTCCGAAGCCCGAAACGCCACACTGCACGTACGCATTCGACTCGGTGACGGTGATGCCTGCGTTGCTGACAAACACTCGATCGTGACCCTTGTCCGAGAAGTGCCAAGGCAAAGTCCTGTTGCTCTGACCGGACAAGAAGTTGACGCCCCGATGGGAGTTCAGATCGTCGAGTGTCTTGGGTTCGCCATGCTCGTGCAGATACTCGGGCGCTGCGCACGTCACCAT
>NZ_JBFULH010000753.1:0-1776 GCF_056400445.1 Pseudomonas sp. P5_B2
GTGCTGAAGTGATCAGCTTGGCGCTTAGCTGGAGAGTCATCGTGATTTCCTTATTTTATTTTTGCGCGTTGTGATGGGTGAGTTTTAGCCTCGTCCTGATATTCGTTGTTTATCACAGCTCGAGCAACTGTCAAGGTTGACAGTTTTTTAGTTTTTTTTGTAATAGAGAATATAATTTTCGGCGAGACATTTTGACCCACAACTAACGCCATAGCTGATAGTTAAGTTATGTGGGATTTGGTCGGTCTTCATCGCGAGCAGGCTCGCTCCTACTCTGATCTTGGCTCTGTCAGCACCTTCCTGAACGTCTCCACCAACGGCCGCAAATTGATCCGGTGCCACGCCGCCCACAATGGTGTGGTAAAGAATGGAAAAGGGGACGCATTTATTTATTCGTCCTGCCGCCGTTCCATAGTTCGAGTGAGCATTAAACGGCGATGTTTAATAGACACCTCCAGATACTCACTGAGGCTACACATCCTTGCGCCGTTGCCTACGACTGCGCCAGAATCCGCCGGCTTGTGCGCCTTGSGCCTGGACTYTATCGTTTGCKSGTCGCTGAYAAATCAGCGATCGGATTTGACCGTCCGATTCAATCAAGGCGTACCAGTGCCCAAGAAAAGTTTCAGGCTTTTTGCGGTGGCTGTGCGCGGGACACCTTMGGGTGTGCCGGATACCTTGATTTCCGGTCGGTCAACCCGCGTACAGCTGCCACCTTATTCGTTTGACCGCGAACGGTGGCGGCTCCACTAATCAAGGAGTTTCACTATGTTCAAGATCACACCCAACCCRCCRGAAACCGACGACGTTTCCCCGTACGAATCCACCGATTCCAAAAAACTCAACAACGCCGCCGACCGCGCCMTCGATTACTACCTCAAACCGGTCATTCCCAAAGACACGCCGCGCAAACCCAGCACCATCTATTCCGTCGGCTCCGACACTGACAACGAAACCCTGCTGGTCAACGCCTGTGAGACGTTGGCGTCAGCGAGTGTGATGTTGAGTGATTTCGCTGGGCAGTTGAGCGGTACACAGCGCCACACCCTGCTGGGTATTCAAAACTCCGTCATGCTGGGTGAACTGGCGGTGAACCGGATGCTGGATAACGTCGATCCGTAAAGCTAACGCGCCCGTGCGGTGAGGCGCAGTCCTGTAGCCAGGGATTGGCCTGTGGCGAGGGAGCTTGCTCCCGCCGGACGGCCGGTCCGTGCTCGGGTGCAGCAGTCGTCATTCAGGTGATGCGGTTTAATYGAAAGACTRCGGTGAWTGGTTCAGGGGTCGCTTCGCAACCCAACGGGGGCGAGCTCCCTCGCCACAATGGTCCGGTTGACCGTAGCGTTTTGTGGTATTTGGTCGGGCCTCTTCGTGAGCAGGCTCGCACAGAGGATCTTTGTGGACTCGCTTTTGTGAGCAACACAGGACAAATGTGGGAGCGAGCCTGCTCGCGATAGCGGTCCATCAGACAAAGATGATGTCGCGCGCGAAAAAGGTGACCGCGAAAAAGGTGACAGATCTATTTAAATAGGTCTCTCGCCTTTTATCCCTTTCAGTCTTTACCGGGGCCGCCGTTCAACCAACGGATTAACTTCTAGTTGGATTTGATGGGTGTTGCTTAGTTTGACTATTAACGCGGGCGTAGGCCTGGATTACCTCCCAAGGCGGTATCCTTTTTTTTCTGGATCGAAGGATATTTTTTCTTCTTGGTTTGGTTGTAGTAGAAAACTATCGTAAAAAACCTCAGGAAGGTCAGGGCGATCAGCGTAAATTTGAAAG
>NZ_JBFULH010000754.1:0-1776 GCF_056400445.1 Pseudomonas sp. P5_B2
CCGACACGGTGGGGGCTGGCGATACATTCCAGGCGGCGTTGATTACGTGGTTGACCGAGCAGCAACTGGATTCTGTGGAAGGTGTGCAATCGCTGAGCCGCGATCACATCGACGGCATGTTGAAGTTTGCGGTGCAGGCGGCGGCGCTGACGTGCAGCAAGACCGGGCCGGATTTGCCGTATCGGCATCAGTTGGATCTTCGCTGACACTAAGGCCCCAATCGCGAGCAGAGTGAGCGCCCATCCACAATCTTAAATCCAGCGCTTTCGAGCGCTGGATTTTTCTATAAGGATCAGACGTCAGACCGGCGCCTTCCACCCCATCATCCGCTGCTGAGCAACCGCCAACAGGTCATACCCATCCTGCGCCAGCAGATAGAGCGCGTGAGTAATGTGCGGAATATCCTGAACATCACCGTGTTTGAAGCATTGGCAATGAAGGGTTTCAAGTAGTTGGCTGGAGGCTCGTACTCGCTGTAGCGCGGCTTCGAGGATGTCTTGGGGATTGGCTTCGGTGTCGATCACCAATGGACTTGAATCGGTAACGCCGCTGTTGAGCGAACGATAGCGCTCGGGAAACGGTTTAAACGTTGGCATAGTAATTACTCGATGGTTAATTAGTAACGCCAGCATCGTGACCAAACGATGGGAGGCGGCTGTGTACAGGCTTGGTCAACCGACACCATCAAATCGGCTCGCCCGAAGGCGTCCAGCACACAGCCACCATTGCAACGCACTACGAGGACTTGGATGTCCGCAGGGCGAATGATGGCACACATATGTGAGATGGCATCAGGTGACCAAACCCGACCGCTGATTTTGCAGCGAGCCCCAACAGTAATCTCCCTACCCAACAGGCGAAAGTCGACAAGTCACCTGATCCTGTAGGATCAAGCCGAACACCTCGTAGACGCTTTCCTGCGAAACATCCGACAGACGTTACTCCAATCACGACAGGCGGCGTTTAGCCGGAATAATCATGGCTTAATGCCGTGGTCTAACACTTCACTGGACCGCACGCCCTCAGACGCTTCTGACGCCCAGTGCGGCAAGGTTTGACGTTTATCGTCGAGCTGATTTTCCGCCTGCACTGGAGATCGTCACATGAACACTCGCATGCTGCTTCTTGCCTCCACCCTCGCCTGCACCACGTTTACCGGACTTGCCCAGGCCTACGACACGTCCACGTCCACATCGACTACTTCCAATGCCACGCTTTACCACTACGGCATGACGCTGAGCGTGGGCAAAGTCGTGTCCCTGACAGAACCGATAACCGATGAATGCAAGGTGGTTATCGCCGACATGAAGTACATCGACAAATCCGGCCAGCCTCAAGAACTCAGCTACAGGAAGCTGTCGGATGCGTGCAATTTTTATTACAACTGACTGAAACGTCTGATTCGAAACCGGGCGGTTTTACTGTGAGGGTTCTGGCGTTATGCTTGAGCGCCTCCCTCACTGCCGCAAGGATTCGCTATGCAGTTGTCGTTTCGTACGATGTCGATATTCACCGCCGCCCTCTGTTTAGTACTGGCACTGGTCTGGGGCTTTATGCCTGACTGGTTGCTGGCGATTTGGGGTATCGAGTTTTCCTCGACGGCAGGCTTTGTTGCGCGGCGCAGCGCTGTGATTTTCGCGGCGTTGGGGTTGATCTTCTTTTGGGTTCGAAACGAACCGCCGTCCGTGACGCGCAATGCGCTCAGCAGCGGTTTTATGGTCGGGTGCTTTGGTCTGGCAGCACTGGGTTTCAGCGAATGGCTCAACGGCCATACCG
>NZ_JBFULH010000755.1:0-1773 GCF_056400445.1 Pseudomonas sp. P5_B2
GGCACGCACGCATTGCAATTCTGGCAATGTGGCCGGTAAAGATGATCGCCACTGCGACGAAAACCCATTTCAGACAAATCTGCATAGACATGCACATCCATGGGCTGGCTAGGGTCGAGAAACAGGGTCGTGGCCTGTTCATCCGGCAGATAGCTKCAAGAGTGGGGCTGAGTGGCATAGAACTTCAAGCGCGCCAACTCGGTCATGATCAACCCTCGGATTAAGCTTTGAATTAAGTGTAAGCCACCTGTGTAAAAGTCGCTCAGCAAACCCACGTGGCGCGGTTGGGCTGATCCAGATGTTGCGCGAGATAGCCAGCAAATTCACGGCGTAGAATCGCCCGTGCGCCGAGGCTGTGCAGATGATCGGTCGGCATCTGGCAGTCGATCAGCACAAAACCCGAGTCTTTCAGATGTCGCACCAGGGTGGCAAAGCCATATTTGGACGCGTTGTCGGCGCGGCTGAACATGGACTCACCAAAAAACAGCTGACCCATCGCCAGGCCGTATAGCCCACCGACCAGCTCGTCCTGATCCCAGACTTCCACAGAGTGTGCGTGGCCGCGTCTGTGCAGCTCAATGTAAGCGTCCTGCATCGCCTGGGTGATCCAGGTGCCATCGGCATAATCACGCGGTGCGGCGCAAGCGCGGATGACGGCGGCGAAATCCTGATCGAAGGTCACTTGATAGCGCTGTTGACGGAGCAATTTGCCCAGGCTGCGGGAAACATGCAGTTCGTCGGGAAACAGCACCGTGCGCGGATCCGGCGACCACCAGAGAATCGGCTGGCCTTCTGAGAACCACGGAAAACAACCATGGCGATAGGCCTGAATCAGGCGGTCGGCGGACAGATCGCCACCCGCAGCCAGCAACCCGTTGGGGTCGCGCATGGCTTTTTCCAGCGGGGGGAAGGTCAGGGTATTGCGTTGTAACCAAGTCAGCATGGCATCCGGGCTTGCAGAGGGGGAGGGCGGTGGCGGGCTGGTTGGCCCGCCCTAAAGTGTGCCGTTAAACGCCGGGAATGTCGTCGAGGTATTTCTCGGCGTCCAGCGCGGCCATGCAACCGGCCCCGGCGGAGGTAACGGCTTGGCGGTAAACGTGATCGGCGACATCGCCGGCGGCAAACACGCCAGGGATGGCGGTGGCGGTGGCGTCGCCCTCGTTGCCGCTTTTGACCCGCAGATAACCGTCGTGCATGGGCAGTTGATCGACAAACAGATCGGTGTTGGGTTTGTGGCCGATGGCGATAAATACCCCGGCCAGTGCCAATTCACGGGTTTCACCGGTCTGACTGTCGCGCAGACGGGCRCCGGTCACACCGCTGGCATCACCGAGCACTTCGTCCAGATTCTGATTCCAGTGCAGGCGAATATTTCCGTTGGCGGCTTTTTCGAACAGCTTGTCCTGAAGGATTTTCTCCGAGCGCAACTTATCGCGGCGATGGATCAGATGGACTTCCTTGGCAATGTTCGATAGGTACAAGGCTTCTTCAACGGCGGTATTGCCACCACCGATCACCGCCACCACCTGATTGCGGTAGAAGAAGCCGTCGCAGGTCGCGCAGGCTGACACCCCTCTGCCGGCGAACGTCTCTTCCGAAGGCAGCCCCAGGTATTGCGCCGAAGCGCCGGTAGCGATAATCAGGGCGTCGCAGGTGTAGGTACCGCCGTCGCCGATGAGTTCGAAGGGCCGCTGTTGCAACTTGGCGGTATGGATGTGGTCGTAGACGATCTCCGTGTCAAAACGTTCGGCGTGTTTTTGCATGCGTTCCATC
>NZ_JBFULH010000756.1:0-1770 GCF_056400445.1 Pseudomonas sp. P5_B2
GTATGGGGCGAAGACCACGATCCTATTCCGGCGGTGGTTCACGTAACCGTGAATTCTGATTTAGGCGAAAAGGTCATCGGGAAAATCGACGGCCCCTTTAAAAGCATCGAAGAGTCTGAAGAACTGGCGGTCAAGTTCGCTGTGGAATGGTACGACCGAGGTAATGCGTAGGCCTACAGCGTTAAAGGCGAAAGTTGATAATGCGCCCGCCTCGCCGGCTGGCGTGATTTGTTGAAGTGGGGTATTTGTGTTCGGCCCGGCATGGAGCCGGATTAAGGAGAACTAAATGGCTACTGATTTCACGAAGGGCCGATACAACGTCTATTCAGGTCGTGGTCCAACAGCTCAGCTGATTGGGCGGATAGATGAAGATGAATTCGTGCGTAGCAATTTGGGTGAGCTGCTGTACAGGATCGACGGCACCGAGGTTTACACCGCTGGCTCCAACGCGAAGTACGTCGGGGATCTCATGGAAACAGAGCGCGGTCGAGCCGTGGTTGTCGATGCCAATCAGAATGCTGCGCTCACCATTGCTCCTGAATAATTCAGCCCGATAGGTGAGGGCGTCAGGCGGCCGCTTGAGCATCCTGCTTCGGCGGCCAGTCGGTGAAGCCAACTTTGGGCGCCTTGGTCTTCGGATTGATGATCGGCTTGTTCTGGGCGTCGACCAGCACCGCCTTTGCCCTGATGTGCATGTCGCGGCACTTCAGGGTCTTGCGGGCCAGCTCAATGAACTGCTCGGCGTACTGCGGTGCGTCGAACGGCGAACCGTACCCCCCCCCATGATCTTCTCGGCACGCTTGTGGACCATCTCAAGCCACTCAGCTTCAGGGATCGGCTCGGTACCGCCCAGCACTTTGAGATTCTTCCGGGTGCCACTGGTTTTCTTGCGCGCCTCGGCGAGGGCGAGATCTTGGGTCATGCCAAACACTGCAAATGTGCTCATGGGTTATCTCCAGTCAGGCGCCGACCTCCGTGACCGGTGGTGGCAATTTGGTTTGGGTTGGGGTATTACGAGTGACCGGCATGGGGCCGAGATGAGAAATGGAGCTTGAATATGAAAAAGTCAGATTTTGAATATGACATGGATGAGTTCAGAACCCTGATTTCAAGGACTGCGCACAGCTACAAGCGAGCAACGGACCGCTACCTAGAACTCGTGGAAACGTGGATAAATTTTTCGTCAGAAGAATTTGGTGGGGAAGTTTCGTTCGAATTAGAGCGTGAACAATCTCGAGTGTCGGGGAGAGTGATCGGACAGAAATTCAATATCAGATCAAGGATTCTCATCACTAACCAAGGCGTCTATCTTCGTGGCGCGATAACCGTGCGTGATGTTTTGATCGACAATGAGACCGAAATTGGAAGCTTCTTAGTGTCGCCAAATGGCTCTGTCCATGCTGAAGATGGAGAGCTTTTGATCGACCGGCACCAGCACATGATTGAATACAGCCTATTGGTCGCTATTCTTCGCAGAGTTCTTGGCTTCACCGCGAAGGGCTAATTATCTCATCACCCGGGTCGGCCGTAATTTCAGCCATGCTCTTCTCGTAAAATACTCGCGACACCTTTTCTGGAATTTCATAAGGTGTCGTGACACAGGCGAGCATCTTTGCTTGAGTGTCGAAGTTTGCGGCGATGAGGTTGATCAGCAGCCGCTGGTGAATGTCCTGTTGGTTGTTGATGCCGTGAGCCTTCATTACTTTGTGCAGATCAGGCCTGAACACCCCGGCAACTTCGATCTGAAACTTCCCAATGCCGAGCGCGGCA
>NZ_JBFULH010000757.1:0-1763 GCF_056400445.1 Pseudomonas sp. P5_B2
AGCGTCACACCGTAGAGGGACTGAAAGACGATGTCGCTACACGGACGATCCGCCAACTTCTCATGCAGGTCGCCCCGTGTGACCAGCAGCCCCACTGCTCACTGATATCGGCGACCAGGCCAGCATGTGGTGACGGCCATCGGCGGCCGATACTGACTCATGCGCTCATGTTTAGAGTGATTTGAGAGTGGCTTCCCAGCCGCAAAGGAATCCCAGCGAAACCCGCATCCACCAAGCTGTCGTCATCAAGATTAAAGGGCAGCACCCACAAGTTCATGTCATTCCCATATGCGCAGGGGCAGCACCTGAAGCTCAACAGCAACAATATCGTCAGCAAGTTCGATGAGGCGTGCCAGTACCTCCTTGAAAACACCTTCACAAAACTTGGCTACCTGCGAGTGCTACAGCAGGAGCCCGAGCGTGAACTACACGCCATACTGCACACAAACGACATCGGCCAACTCGGCCTGACCCTCGATGGTGACGAAGGCAATCCGCAGGCCATCAAGGAAGTTGAACAATTCATCTCACTGCGCGCCTCTGGCAACGAACGCTTGTTGGTCGCAGACATCATCGAGCGTTTCAGTAAGCGCCCCTATGGCTGGCCAGACGGAGAGATCCTGCTGGTCCTCGGTCGCCTGGCCGCTTCCAGCCGTATTTCGTTCCACGCTGCGGGCCCTAGCATGCCGCTGCCGGACGCCTTCGAGTACCTCACCAACAGCCGTAAGCGCCGTGAAGTCTCGGTACAAAAGAAGCGCCAGGTCACCACACTGGTTGAAACAGTAGAAACCATTAACGCCGCCATCTTGGCTGAAAAGCGTCAACATGCCCTGGCCCGTGTCGACGAGAAAATCGCCCAATTACAGTCCGAGATTGCCAAAAGCGGTATCGAAACCGCTGAGCTGAGCAACCGCTTAGTGCGTCCCTTGCAACTGGTCAAGGCGGACCTAGAGACCGAAACCAGCATCGCCAACATCTACATGCTGCAAACCCAGACCGCTGACGAGCGCCTGAACGACGGCGTATTCGATCTGGAGCGAACCATTCTGAGCGAGTTAGAACGCCAGCAGAAACTTCAGCAGGAGTTGACGAAAGCATCACAAGCCGCCGGCTCAGCAAGCAGTGCGAAGGAAGACCGTGTGCATGAACCGGCGCCCACTCTCAAACCCGGAGCACCACCCAAACCGGTAGTCGAGGTAGCAGCGACCAGTGTGTTCAACAAGCTCGGCAATGGTTTGTATCTGGAGGGTCAGTCCGACATTGATAGATTTATCGACGCCTTCAGGGCAGAACTGGAAAACGCCGTGAAGCAAGACAAACGAATTCGCATCCGCTGACCCAGTTCAGCATGGAGGAGGCCCCGCCCCCTCCAAGCTGCAAACTGCGCGAAAGCCAGCTCATGAAGAATTAGGGACATCCCATATGAACACCAACATCATCAAAAACTACGCCCCGAAGGCGCGCACCGCCTTTATCGCTGCAATGACCACGCCACGACCTTTGGCTCGTTGATTCAGGTGCCGGAGGGACTGAATAGGAAGTTGCCGGCGCTTAAACAGTTGTGCGAGGCAAACAGCCAGGATCTGTTTGTGACGGATGAGCTCACGCGCTTAGGACCGTTGGTGCAACAAGCTGAGTTGCTGGCGGCACAGTACGATGCGGTCGTGGCGAATCCCCCTTATATGGGAAGTAAAGGTATGAACTCCCAGCTGCGAGAATTTGCTAAAAATTGCTTTCCAGATGCTAAAAGCGATCTATTTGCA
>NZ_JBFULH010000758.1:0-1762 GCF_056400445.1 Pseudomonas sp. P5_B2
GCTGACCCTTGATCTGACCGAAGCGCAGCCCGACGGTTTTCTGCTGGCGGGTCGCTACACGCTGCTCGACCACGACCGCGCCTTGCAACGTCTGATGGACGCTGCACTGGCGCAGAACGTTGAAATTGTGGTGGGTGGTCCTTACAGCTCGGGCATTCTGGCCGGCGGCACACACTTCGAATACCAGCAGGCCAGCCCGGCGATCATCAATAAAGTCGAGCACATCAAACGCATCGCCGCCGCACACGGTGTCGACATCAAGGCAGCGGCGTTGCAGTTCTCGTTGGCCAATCCGGCCGTGGCGGCGGTGATTCCAGGCTCTAGCCGTCCAGAGCGGATTGCTGAAGACGTTGCCGCGCTGTCGGCGGTAATTCCCGCGGCTTTCTGGCAAGCGATGCGTGACGCGAAACTGGTCTCCGACCGCGCGCCATTGCCCATCACAGGAGTTTGAACATGAAGATCGATCTGAGTGGAAAACTCGCTATTGTCAGCGGCAGCACTGCCGGCATTGGCTTGGGCATCAGCAAGGCGTTGGCCGAATCCGGCGCCACGGTGGTGGTGATCGGCCGCGAGACGGTCAAGGTCGAACAGGCGCTGGCGAGCATTCGTCAAAGCGTGCCGGATGCGCAGTTGCGTGGCTTGACCGCTGACCTCGGTACCGCCGAAGGCGCCGAGGTACTGTTCGCCGCCGAACCGCGCGCCGACATTCTGGTGAACAACCTCGGAATCTTTAACGAGGTGGATTTCTTCGACACGCCCGACAGCGAGTGGACGCGGTTTTATGAGGTCAACGTGATCTCCGGCGTACGCCTGTCCCGGCATTACGTGCCGGACATGGTCAAGCAGGGCTGGGGACGGGTGATCTTCGTGTCCTCGGAATCCGGCATCTCGATCCCGGCCGACATGCTCAACTATGGCGTGACCAAAAGCGCGAACCTGGCGGTGTCACATGGCTTGGCCAAACGCTTGGCCGGCACCGGCGTGACGGTCAATGCGATCCTGCCCGGCCCGACGTTGACCGATGGCCTGGAGCAAATGCTCAAGGATGCCACTGCCGCATCCGGTCGCAGCGTTCGCGAAGAAGCCGATGCGTTTGTGCTGAAAGCGCGGCCGACGTCGATCATCCAACGCGTGGCGGATGTCGAAGAGGTGGCGAATCTGGTGGCTTACATCGCTTCACCGCTGTCCTCGGCGACCACGGGCGCGGCATTACGCGTCGACGGCGGTGTAGTCGACAGCATGGCGATCTGAATTTTTTTGATTAAGAGAGAGCATTACATGGCAACTGCATCAGCGTTTATCGATATCCCGGCTTCGGCCGATGAGGTGTGGCAATTGATTGGTGGATTCAACTCGCTGCCGGACTGGCTACCGTTTATCCCGAAAAGTGAGTTGAGTGAAGGAGGGCGCGTTCGCAGCCTGCAAACGGCTGACGGTGCAGTGGTGGTTGAGCGGCTTGAAGCGTTTGATAACGCCGGCAAGACCTACAGCTATTCGATTCTGCAGGCGCCGTTTCCGGCGACTGCGTATTTGGCGACGATCAATGTTGAAGCCCAAGGGCAGGGGGCTCGGGTGACGTGGTCGGGGCGGTTTGAGCCGGTGGGTGTGAGTGAGGAGGAAGTGGTGGCGTTGTTTACCGGGATTTATCAGGGTGGGCTGGAGGCATTGCGGGCTAACTACCCAGCCTAGAAATACGAGTTGACCCTGTAGCAGCTGCCGAGCCTGCGAGGCTGCGTTCGGCTGCGAAGCAGTCGTAAAACCA
>NZ_JBFULH010000759.1:0-1762 GCF_056400445.1 Pseudomonas sp. P5_B2
GTAGTGGATATTTCTTGCTGAGATAACTGTAATATCTGACAGTTTTTTATGTCATTTCGTGATAAGTCCGTTGTTGAACAAAGGTCTTCGTACAGCCAGTCGCAGGAAAAGGGACCAGGAAAAGGAACGGATCTATTTAATCGTCCCCTTAGTGCTTGTATTCGAGATGTTTCGAAGACGCGACCTCGCGTTTGATGCGATATTCGCGATCCAGTGACTTGTTCAATTTCATTTGTAAATCGAGGATTTCCCGTCAACTGACCGCGTTGGAGTGCCCCTCTGATCAACTGCAACTCTGAAGAAGGGATGGCCTGCTCCATAAAGGAGGAGTAGCGCGCAAGGCACTCGTCTGGAGTTTTACCGAGTCCGTTGAAGCAAAGGTCTTCGTCCAGCCAGTGGTTTTCCGACGTTTCATTAAGGCGCWGGTGCAAGCTAGACCAAGGGTAATCTTGAGAATGCTGAACCAGTTGCGCTCGCACCGGATTGAGTTCGATGTATAGGCTACATGCCAACAAATAAGTGTCGGTTTGAACGACGCTGGATTTGTATCGACTCTCCCACAAGGTGCCGGAACGACCTTCCAGCTTGTTGCGGTACCGCGTCATACGGCCTGCCAGACCTTTCATCAATTGTCCTAGGCCCGCAATGGAGTCTCCTGGTGCGAGCAATAAATGGACATGACTGGTCATCAAACAGAAGGCATAAACCTTCACGTCGAACAGCGTTTTGAGTTCTCGCAGGTCTTCGAGGTAGTGCCTGAAGTCACTTGGCTCAGCGAACACGACCTGCTTGTTGTGGCCGCGTTGCACAACATGATGCGGATAATTAGGTAACACAACTCGTCCATCCTGGGCATATAGACTCCTACGTCCTTGTAGTGGTGGGGAAAGCGTAGCAGCAAATGGGAGTGATCCAGGTGAAGAGTAATTCTCGATGTATTTTATATTTGGCTTGGTCGTGTATCGCGAAAAGGTATTAAAACCTGTAATTTTTATCAGGTGAATTAATTTCCGGCCCTATATATGATTGTTTCGTAGAAAAAGTATGGCGAGGAGATTAAATAAATATTTCCCCTTTCTCCCCTTCCTCCCCTTTCTCACTTTCTCATTTCAAAGGGAATTACAAACCATGTCTGCAACCATCGACTTAGTCAGAGGCAGTCCGGGCGCTATTACCGTAAATGGACGAGGCACCAAAGGGTATAGAGTATATTTACATGTATCGGGTACAGGCGAAAAGCTTGGTACTGCCGTCGTTGATAACAAGGGGGAGTACGTTCTAGCCACGTTCGAAAAAATTCTGCAAATTTTCAAAGATCAAAAAATTGACGTTTGCGTGCGAGAAACAAATGACAATCTAACGTTTTCCGATTGGAGTCTTTCAAGGGATGTATACATCTTTCCGCCTACCGGTATCCATGATGCGTAATCCAGGATAAAACAGGGGATTAAATAAATATGTCCCCTTTCTCACTATCGTTTGTGATGTGACAAGCGGGAGAGGACAAACAGAATGGCCTCTTTTTTTCTGTCTCTTTGTTTTGATAAGGTGAAATCGTGAAAAACTTCATATGTTTGAGTTTTCTAATGCTAGGTTTGTTCACTTTGGGTGGTACAGGTATGGCTTCGCAAATGCAAACCCAGCGATCTGCCTTGGGTGATCAGATGTCCCAAGTGGGTAAAACTATTTTTGCGGTCGATTGCGATAAAAAACCTGATGATAAGGCTTGCAAAGTGAAGTAAGTTCGTAGTTTGGCTATCCG
>NZ_JBFULH010000760.1:0-1758 GCF_056400445.1 Pseudomonas sp. P5_B2
GCGCAAGACTGCAGACTTTGATGCGCCCATCGTGCATTTTCCGCGCGAGGGGCAAGAGGTCGGGAAGTTTCCAATGTTCTCCGGGACGGGGGAGCCGGGTGCTGGAGTCGTGATTGTCAAAGAGGGGGAATTGGGTACCCAGTTGGGCAGAACGTTGGTGGATCGTGATGGACAGTGGGCGCTGCGTTCGCAGGTCGAGTTGCCGGCGGACATTCCTTATCGCTACTCGGTGCGCCAGTTCCGCGATGATGTCAACTCAAAGTGGGTGGTGCCCAACCGCAGCGTCAAAGTGATTCGGTTTTACAATGGGTTTACCATGCTGATCATCGACAAACCGGTGAACGATCCGTTGCAGGTACTCGAACAGCAGCCGGTGTTTTCAGGTAGAGGCATGCCCGGGGCAGAGCTTCAAGTGTCTATACGTAGCTCCACGACGGTCCTCGCGACGACGAGGGTGGATGCGCAGGGGAACTGGAGGGTACGCAGTGCAGCTGTGCTGCCGGTGAAGGCTGATGCTTACGTAATAGCGGCTCAGCAGTTCATGGATGGTCACGCATCGGTCCTTTCCGACATTTCCAGTACCTTCAAAGTCGCTGAAAAGCTGGACAAGCCCGTTATCACCAGCCCGCCCCAGCGATCCAGCGTCGCTCCTCACGCGGTAATTCGCGGCACCGCACTGCCCGGGGCGGAGGTGAAACTGTACAGGCACAATCACCCCAATGTCGTATGGGGGCGTGGTGTGGCGGATGAACAAGGGCAGTGGGTCATTGTTATGAATGAGCTGCCGGTGGGGGATAATTTTCAAATGGCGGGTAAGGCTTATAAAGGTACGCTGCAGTCGCCATGGATGGATAGGCATGTTCTGCATGTAATCGATATCGGCTGACATTTTGCGGCGACTTCAGATGGCCCTCTATTGAGGGCCGTTTTTTGTCCGCTACAAACTTCCATCGCTGAAAACCCTCCGATGAACGGTCATGAAACCTGTCAGATATGACAGTAGACCCTCGCCCTTCAGCAAGCGCTAAATCGACATGACGCCAGCCGTCCACTCGCTGACGAACATGGCAACGGATCTTGCTTGAAGGGGACATAGCGCGATGAGTTCATCTGACAACCGCCCGATTCATCAACTGGTCAAAGCTGTGCTTGGGGAGAGGCGCATTGGCGTGGTAATGCCGTTCGATGAGCACATCGCAGCCAATCCCAGCGTATTCGATCTGATAAAACTGGGTGTTGACGGATTGCAGGAGCTGGGGCTGAGCCGCGAAGAATCACAGGCCCTGATGGCTCGGGGTAACGCCTTGGCGTTGTACATGGCCCGGGTGTATCGCGAGCAGAGTTTGCGTGCCGCGCCGACGTCGGACGATGCACAAGCCATGGTCACGTTGCCTTCGTACCAGGAACTGTTCAAGCCGGACGTTAATGGCGCAGCCCCGCCGGGCAGTCCAGAGCACAGCGCCTCGACCACAGCCTACATGGTGGCCCTGCGCGAGTGGGTAAAAGACAACATCGTGCCCAAGGGCGAAATCAGCCAGACGATCCCGCTGCAGGATCGCCGCCCCGATGTGGATGAATTGCTGATCGACGAAATGGCGATCAACCGTGTGCAGTCACGGCTGGAAATTCTCAACTCGGTGCTTGAGGCGCAGATCATGGCCCGGCCCAATGACGGTATTGCGGACGTCAAAGCCTACCTGCGTACCATCCGTTTTCATAACGGTCTGCCCTATGACCATGACTGGGAAAGTATCACCC
>NZ_JBFULH010000761.1:0-1756 GCF_056400445.1 Pseudomonas sp. P5_B2
GTTTCACGGTTGTTGCCTGAGCGGGAGCGGGCCCGTCAGTCACGCCTTTGAGTTCAATACGTTTGATTTCGCCAACGATGAACAGGTAGCTGATGGCCGCGACCAGCGCGTTGGCACCAACGAATACCAAAGCCATTTTGAAAGAGCCGGTGGCGGCAATGATGTAGCCGATGATGATCGGCGTGGAGATCGAAGACAGGTTGCCAAAGGTGTTGAACAAGCCACCTGAAAGACCTGCGATTTGCTTCGGCGAGGTATCCGACACGACGGCCCAGCCCAGTGCGCCGATCCCTTTGCCGAAGAACGCCAGCGCCATGAAGCACACCACCATCCAGTCAGCATCGACGTAGTTGCAGATGATCATGCTCATCGACAACAACATGCCGCACACGATAGGGGTCTTGCGTGCCACGCTCAGAGAGTTGCCGCGACGCAGCAACGTGTCTGAAATCACGCCACCCAGGACGCCACCGAGAAAGCCGCAGATGGCCGGTAACGAAGCAATAAACCCGGCCTTCAGAATGGTCATGCCGCGTTCTTGTACGAGGTAAACCGGGAACCAGGTGAGGAAGAAGTAGGTGAGGGCATTGATGCAGAACTGACCGATGTAGATACCCATCATCATGCGATTGGTCAGAAGCTGGCGGATGTAATCCCACTTGGGGCCACTGTCCTTTTTCGCTTTCGAATCTTCCAGGTCGACCAGTCCACCGTTGTCGGCGATGTACTTGACCTCGGCGGCGTTGACCTTCGGGTGATCCTTCGGCCCGTAGATCACCTTCAGCCATATCAGCGAGAACACGATGCCCAAGGCGCCCATGACGATGAACACGTGTTGCCAGCCGTAGGTGTAGACGATCCATCCCATCAACGGTGCGAACAGTGCGGTCGCAAAGTATTGCGCCGAGTTGAAGATGGCTGACGCGGTTCCGCGTTCCTTGGTCGGAAACCAAGTAGCGACGATCCGTGCGTTACCCGGGAACGAAGGCGCTTCCGCGAGACCGACCATGAAGCGCAGCAGAAACAGCAGCACTACGGCGGTCGAGATCCCGAACTCACCGATATAGCCCTGCAACAGGGTGAACAAGGACCAGGTGAAAATACTCCCGGCATAGACTTTCTTTGAACCGAAGCGATCGAGGAGCCAGCCGCCCGGGATCTGGCCCAGAACATAAGCCCAACCAAACGCTGAAAAGATGTAGCCGAGGGTCACAGCGTCCAGACCTAAGTCTTTTTGAATACTGGAGCCCGCGATGGAGATGGTGGCGCGGTCGGCATAGTTGATCGTCGTCACCAGGAACAGCATGAGCAAGATCAAATAGCGGACACGGGTTGGCTTGGGTTCTTGCATGGTTGACGCTCCCACGAATTATTTTTGTGCGGGTAGACCTTTCAGGTCGACGATATCCGTCATGTACCGTTGTAAGTTGTCCTACAACGATAGCGCTATCATTAAACAGATAGCGCTATCATTTCAAGCGCCTTTTGGCGGGTTTTTTAAAATTGAATCAGGTGCTGGCGCGCTCGATCAGCTCGAAGCCGGTATCCATCTGGCTTACAGAGGAATCACCATTCCCCGAAAATCTTCGGAGCAGCGCTTCAGCCACTTCGCGGCCCATTGTCGCGGCATTGACGCTGACGGTGGACAGGGCAGGGTGGGCGAACTTGGCGTTGGTGATGTCGCCAAATCCGAGGACGGCGATGTCTTGCGGGACGCGCAAGCCCTGGCTGGCGGCTTCCGCGAGCACGCCGAAGG
>NZ_JBFULH010000762.1:0-1753 GCF_056400445.1 Pseudomonas sp. P5_B2
CAATGAACACCACGAAACCGATAATCGCTACTGCCAGCAAACCGATGGCAACCAGGGCGAAGATGTTGATATCACCCTGACGCGCAGACTCGAAAGACTGCCCGATCGCTCTCGGAAGACCGGCGACGATACCCGAAAAAATCAACATCGAGATACCGTTGCCAACACCACGCTCAGTAATCTGCTCACCCAGCCACATCATGAACATCGCACCAGCCACAAAAGTGGTTACTGCGACGAAATGGAAGCTAAAGTCACCAGTGAACGAAACGCCCTGCCCCGCCAGACCAATGGACATGCCAATGGCCTGAACGAGAGCGAGGACGACAGTGCCGTAGCGGGTGTACTGGCTGATCTTGCGACGGCCAGCTTCACCTTCCTTCTTCAACTGCTCCAGCTGCGGGCTGACGGCGGTCATCAGTTGCATGATGATCGATGCCGAAATGTACGGCATGATCCCCAGTGCAAAGATGCTCATCCGCTCCAGCGCGCCGCCGGAAAACATGTTGAACAAGCTAAGAATGGTCCCCTCATTCTGTCGAAACAGGTCCGCGAGTCGGTCCGGGTTGATACCTGGAACCGGGATGTGTGCGCCTATTCGGTAGACGATAATCGCCAGGAACAGAAAACGCAGACGAGCCCAGAGTTCAGACATACCGCCTTTGCCGAGCGCAGAGAGAGCACCTTGCTTAGCCATTTATTCCTCGAACTTGCCGCCAGCTGCTTCGATAGCCGCACGCGCACCTTTGGTGGCGCCGATTCCCTTTCCGATGGTGACAGCGCGAGTAACTTCGCCGGACAGCATGATTTTCACACGCTGTACGTTGACGTTGATCACGTTGGCATCTTTCAGGGACTGCACGGTGACGATGTCGCCTTCCACTTTAGCCAGCTCGGACAGACGCACTTCTGCGCGGTCCATGGCTTTCAGGGAAACGAAACCGAACTTCGGCAGGCGACGATGCAGCGGCTGTTGACCGCCTTCAAAGCCTGGAGCAATGGTGCCACCGGAGCGGGAGGACTGACCTTTGTGGCCACGGCCACCGGTCTTGCCCAAACCACTACCGATACCACGGCCCGGACGATGCTTTTCGCGACGGGAACCCGGCGCTGGACTCAGATCATTGAGTTTCATCGATTAACCCTCGACACGCAGCATGTAGTAAGCCTTGTTGATCATCCCGCGATTCTCGGGAGTATCAAGTACTTCTACAGTGTGACCGATGCGACGCAGACCCAGACCCTTAACGCACAGTTTGTGGTTAGGGATGCGGCCGGTCATGCTTTTGATCAGCGTAACTTTAACGGTAGCCATGATCAGAAGATCTCCTTGACGCTTTTGCCACGCTTGGCGGCAATGGATTCAGGAGACTGCATAGCTTTCAAACCTTTGAAAGTGGCGTGAACCACGTTTACCGGGTTAGTCGAGCCGTAGCACTTGGCCAGAACGTTCTGAACGCCAGCAACTTCGAGGACAGCACGCATAGCGCCGCCAGCGATGATACCGGTACCTTCAGAAGCAGGCTGCATGTACACCTTCGAAGCGCCGTGACCGGACTTCATTGCGTACTGCAGAGTGGTGCCGTTCAGGTCAACTTGGATCATGTTGCGGCGAGCAGCTTCCATTGCCTTCTGGATCGCAGCAGGCACTTCACGTGACTTGCCACGGCCGAAGCCAACACGCCCTTTACCATCACCAACCACGGTCAACGCGGTGAAAGWGAAGATACGGCCGCCTTTAACGGTTTTGGCT
>NZ_JBFULH010000763.1:0-1752 GCF_056400445.1 Pseudomonas sp. P5_B2
ATTTCACCCCGCAGGGCGTGGGCGCTGACCTGATCGCCACCCTCGAAGGTTTCAGCCGCCAGGACGTCGATGCTTACGCGCTGTACTCGCAACAAAAAGCGGCGCGGGCACGGGCGAACGGTTCGTTCAACAAATCGCTGGTGCCAGTGCAGGATCAGAACGGCATCRTSCTGCTKGAYCAYGATGAGTTCATTCGSGCCGACTCGACCCTCGAAGGCTTGGGCAAGCTCAAGCCGAGYTTCGAGATGATGGGGCARATGGGCTTCGACGCCACGGCGYTRCGCGTCTACAGCCATGTSGARCGGATCRAYCAYGTTCACACSCCSGGCAACAGCTCKGGAATCGTCGAYGGCGCSGCGCTGATGCTGATCGGCTCCGAAGCCAAGGGGCGGGCACTGGGCTTGCAACCTCGGGCGCGGATCGTCGCCACGGCGGTTACCAGTACCGACCCGACCATCATGCTCACCGGCCCCGCGCCGGCCACCCGTAAAGCACTGGCCAAGGCCGGCCTGCGGGTTGAAGACATCGACCTGTTTGAAGTCAATGAAGCGTTTGCCTCGGTGGTGCTCAAATTCATCAAGGACATGGTCATCGACCCGGACAAGGTCAACGTCAACGGCGGTTCCATCGCCATGGGCCATCCGCTGGGCGCCACGGGATGCGCGATTCTCGGCACGCTGCTCGATGAACTGGAAGCCCGACGCCTGCGCTATGGCCTCGCGACCCTGTGTGTCGGCGGCGGCATGGGCATTGCCACCATCATCGAACGCCTCTGAGCCCCCGACTTTCAAGGAAACATGTTCATGACTGAAGCCATTCGTTACGAAAAGGGTCAGGACCAGATCGTCGTCCTGACCATCGACATGCCGGGCCAGAGCGCCAACACCATGAACGCGGTTTACCGCGAAGCCATGGCCGCCTGCGTCGCCCGTCTGGTTGCTGAAAAAGACAGCATTGCCGGGGTCATCATCACTTCGGCGAAGAAGACGTTCTTTGCTGGCGGCGACCTCAATGAGCTGATCAAGGTCGGCAAACCCGAAGCCAAAGCGTTCTACGAAATGGTGTTGACGCTCAAAGGTCAATTACGCACCCTGGAAACCCTCGGCAAACCGGTGGTGGCTGCGATCAACGGTGCAGCGTTGGGTGGCGGCTGGGAAATCTGTCTGGCGTGCCATTACCGCGTGGCGCTGGACAATCCGGCGGTGCAACTCGGCCTGCCGGAAGTCAACTTGGGCCTGTTGCCGGGTGGCGGCGGGGTGGTACGCATGGTGCGGATGCTGGGGATTGAGAAGTCCTTGCCCTATCTGCTTGAAGGCAAAAAAGTCCGACCGCAACAGGCGTTGCAGGCCGGCTTGATAGACGAGTTGGCGAAAAATCCTGATGAGCTGCTGAGCAAGGCCCGGGCCTGGATTTTAGCCAATCCAGCGGCGGTTCAGCGCTGGGACGTGAAGGGCTATCAGATCCCGGGCGGCACACCTTCCAGCCCGAAAGTCGCGCAAATGCTCGCCATCGCGCCGTCGATCCTGCGCAGTAAAACTCAAGGTTGCATGCCCGCGCCGGAGAAAATCCTCTGTGCAGTGGTTGAAGGTGCTCAGGTGGATTTCGACACCGCGCATCTGATCGAAGCCCGTTACTTCACCGAATTGACCACCGGCCAAATCTCGAAAAACCTGATCGGTACGTTCTGGTTCCAGCTCAACGAAATCAATGCTGGCGGCTCCCGGCCTGACGGTTTCAAGCCTTACGTGACAC
>NZ_JBFULH010000764.1:0-1749 GCF_056400445.1 Pseudomonas sp. P5_B2
CTGTTGAAATTGAGTTCGTGAYCATCATTCTCAGTTTGAAGGCTGACTTGAGAGTGCATTTCGGAAATTGAACTCAGCGTGATATTGCCCCAAGCGTGACCTGTTATGCCAAGGGAAAATAGCCTGGACCAGTCGGAACTTTTTTGGAAATCATAGACTCGATCCTCCTGGAACTGTAGGCGCGAATACTCTGGAAAAACATCGCCGTTCTCGAACACTGAAACTCCATTCACGAAGTACGTGTCAAAAGGGCGTTGTTGTTCAATAAAAAAATAGCCGGCGTGGGCACCGAGAAGCAGGACCACAATCCCCCAAAGCCAAGTATTCAGACGCCTCACTGAAGGCACTCCCTGAGTTGGTCATCGGTCAGACGGGACAATTGTGATTTGTGCACGAATATGGAATAAATACGATGGGTTTGGCTGATGCAAAGGACATCATAAAAATTGTAGGTTCTATTGAACAATAGCGTGACCGGGGACTGACTCAGGTCGAGGAGTTTTTGACGCAGTGGTGCCATTTCAGTCTCCAATGCAGGCAATTGTGCTTCGTCCGGTGCCGTATATATCAAGCGATTATCACCTGACTGCTGGTTATTGGTTGCAAGTCCGGGTTCCAATAATAAGCACCAGTTGATACGCCAGATCAGCAAGCCCAGGAGTAACGCGATAACCATTAACAGCCAAATATGCGCAGGTAACCATGGGCGAGGGAGACGCTTGTTTTCGTGCATGACAATCGTCGGCTGAGGCGCTGCTTCGCAAGCGTCCGGCTTAGCGATGTTGTCATTGACAGGCCATTCTTCCGGACGCGCCAGGAAACGGGAGTTGAATTGGTACCCACGGCGGGGCATGGTCTGGATGATATCTTTCGATATCTCATCCCCCAATTGCTCACGAACGCTGGATATCGCTTGATTCAAGCTGCTTTGGGTGACAATTCGACCGGGCCAGGCATAGGCGAGAATATCTTCCCGAGTGACGATCGTATCGGTCTTCTGGATCAGCAGTTCGAGTATCCGGGATGCGGAGTAACTAAGTTCTACTTTGTCGCCTGCGGGATCGCAAAAAGTCAGCAGTTGTCGAGTCGGTTCAAACAGTGCGAGACCCGCAGTGCGGGGGCAACGGATCACATGGCCAATGGTTTGTGTTAGCGTCACGGATTGCCCTTGTTCTGTGTAGAGGTCATGTAGTTGTCTCAATTTTCCGATTTTCGCATAGGTGCTTAGATCATTTGGCACAGCCAGGTGTTACAAGGGGTTACCAAGCTGGCAAGTGTTGGGCATCCGACAATTGGCACGGCTGTCTACAAAGGGCTCCTTGATAGAGAAAAAGCCCTTGGCCAGTTGTTCAATGGGAAGGTCATGTGAGTAATACCAGCCCTGTGCCAGAGGTATTCCCGCGAACTTGACGGCCTGAATCTGTTCGAAAGTTTCCAGTCCTTCGGCGACCACGGTGAGATTGTGTGAATGAGCCAGGCACGTGAGACACCAGAGGATACTGTTATTGGAGTAGAGTTTTTCCGGGTTTAGGAAGGATCGATCAAGTTTCAAAATATCGACAGGTAATTCACCGAGACAGGCCAAGCTGAAATAATTGATGCCGAAGCCATCAATGGCAATCCGATGCCCCATATCCCGCAGACGTTGCAGTTGAATGTGGGCTGTACCTATGAGTGAGCGTTCTGTCACTTCAAAAACAATCCGCGACGCCGGTATTCCGTGTGTTCTAAGCAAGGCCTCTACAAAGT
>NZ_JBFULH010000765.1:0-1745 GCF_056400445.1 Pseudomonas sp. P5_B2
GTCGAGGGGCTTCAGTTGCTGCAGTATTCGAACATTGGTGTTGCAGTGGCCGGGCTAGGGGTCAGCGTGCTCGGCTTCATGGTGATCAACAAGAAACTGAAGGAATTGGAGGTGTCGATCTCCGATCTGTCCGGCAAGATGAGCCGTTACTTCCAAGATCTTTATGAACGCGAAATGCGCCAGCGCTTTTCAAACATTTACGTACTGTTTGAGCGTTCAGATCAAATACCTCATCTGCAGTATCCAGTGAGAGAATGGATTGGTCTGGAAGAAAAGCTCGCATTTGAAAGTGGTTTTCTACGCACAGAAATTGGCCATCATCTGAGCGAGGGTCGTTTCAACCCCGAGTGGCTCAATTTGCTTACAACCACTCTTCTACTTTGTAATGCAACGCGCATTCATTGCCTTTTGCAGGGCAACGAAATGGCGGCTGCACAACATGCCTCGAAGGTCATCGCTAACACGTACACCGAGCTGTTTGATGGCATCAGCCAGAGTCGTCTGGCCAATAGAATGATGCCAGAGGGAGTCCGAGAAGTTGGACAGGAACTGATCACTTACCAAGCCAATCAGAAAAAGGCGAAAACCATCGTCGCAGGACTCCGGGAGGTTACTGACTCAGCCTTGAGTAAACCGTTGCTTATCGAGCATCTAATCAGCAAAGGTATCAGTGGTAGTGATTTCATAGCCCAGATCCGTGCACAGAATCAGTACCCCATAGTCCTGTTGACTCCATAGTCTGCCAGAGGAATTTGGAGTGCCTCTGATATGGTGGAGTAATTCGAGCGTCTATTGGGTCGACTCATCGAATCATGAATTGTCCGATGAACAAGTGATTATCGAAGTCCGGCAGCGCTTGAGCCTGGAATTTACTGCTTGGTGAGGCCGTGGATGCATTTCTCCTCCTTAGGGAGGAGCGCCTCATCAGCGGCTGTGATTGTTTTCGAATGTCCACGCASGAACGATGTGTTCCCACTCMGTWCKCTCTGCCCGATTCTCTTGCTTTCTGGCCTTAAGGCCRCATGACTCAGCATCGATACGACCACCTGATTTKCCAACCCACGTCCATTTGCAGCCGYAATACAACTCGCCCATGGARCTGTTYGACTGGTCGAGGTRGATTTTCTGCTTGGCTGTACTTTGGCTTCGGAAAAGGTCGRTGGAGGGMTTGAGAAGGCGGGGGTAATTACCGAGAGGGTCAGCGTTACCCTCATTCGTCTTGGATTGCCTTTGCGTTTTTCGATCTGATAGCGACCCGTCTTCAAGTGGATAGTGAGGTTAACACCAAGGCTATTTGCATGTCGCATTGACTCAATCTTCCTTCGGTACAACCCAGAAAATCTGCACTCCGACATCGTCACGATAGGCGAGCGTAATGTCGTCGTTCTCATGGAGCAATTGTTCCCACTCATCCACAGGTTCATCTGGCAGGCGGAAGATCAGTGCGGCTCTAGCTTTTTGAGCGGTGGGGGAATTGATGATTTTCGGAACGCGCAGACCCAAGCCACCCGTCAACGCTGACGAGTGGTTGAGAGAGTGCCCGGCCAGAACCGGTCGGGCGAGAGTGAATCAGTACTCCCAGAACATCCGTTGCAACTCTTTGCTGTCGTTGGTCTTGGTCAGGGCAACCATGGCCAGGATGCGTGCTTTTTGCGGGTTCAGGTCGTGCGCGACCACCCAGTCGTATTTGTCGTCAGGCTGTTCGGCATTGCGCAGCACGAAACCGCCGGCGTTGACGTGGGACG
>NZ_JBFULH010000766.1:0-1745 GCF_056400445.1 Pseudomonas sp. P5_B2
GGCCCCAGCCCTGGCCCCAGCCCTTGATCACGCCTTCTTCGCGCAAACGGGTCAGCACTTTGAAGGCGCCGGTGCGGGCCTGATTGAAGTATTCCAGCCATTGATCACCGTAGAAATCCTGAGCGATGTCATGCACCCAGACGATGTCCAGACGGTCGGTCTGCAGACGCTTGAGACTGTCTTCAATGGAGCGCAATGTGGCATCTGCGCTGTAGTCGTTGACGATCTTGTTCGGGCGACCGTGTTCAAACACCCCACTCTTCTCGCCCAAGTCACGGGCCGCAGCGTCTTCGACTTCATCAAGAATGACTCGGCCGACTTTGCTGCTCAGCACATAATCATCGCGGTTGTACTGCGCCAGCGCGTTGCCCAAACGGATTTCCGACAGGCCCGCACCGTAAAACGGCGCGGTGTCGAAGAACCGTACGCCGGCATCCCAGGCGGCATGCACAGTGGCCAGCGCCTCTTCTTCAGGAATCGCGCGGAACATATTGCCCAATGGCGCGGTGCCGAAACCCAGTGCGCCGGGCAGTTTGTCTTTCAAGCTCATGATTCAATCCTCGTCAGTTTCATTGGCCAGTTGCCTGACCGTTGAGCAGATCCTAGATTGCGGCGGTCGGACCGTCCAAGACATAATGCGCAGCACTTAAGTCCCTATAGGTCTTACATGATCGACATCCGCCAATTGCGCTACTTCGTCGCCGTCGCAGAAGAAGAACACGTCGGTCGCGCCGCCGAACGCCTGCACATTTCCCAGTCGCCACTGAGCCGGCAGATTGCCCAGCTTGAAGAACGCCTTGGCCTGACGCTGTTCGAACGCAGCCAGCAACGCATACGCCTGACCCGCGACGGCCAAACCTTCCTCGCCGAAACCCGCGCCCTGCTGACCCACGCCAATCGCCTCGAGTCCCTTGGCAAACGCCTCGGTCGCGGCGAAGAAGGCGGCTTGTGCATCGGCTACATCGAAAACGCCATGCACGCCGGCGTGTTGCCCAACGCTTTGCGCGTGTTGCGCGTCGACCGGCCGAACGTGCATGTCGCGCTGTACAACCTGAGCTCCGTCGAACAACTCGAAGGCCTTCGCCAGCGTAGTCTGGATATCGCGCTTGTCAGCGAACCGCCCGTCGCCGAGGACCCGGATTTGCTGGGTTTTCAGGTGCTGGACGACCCGATGCTGCTGGCCCTGCCCGAGCACCATCCCCTCGCCCTTCAGTCGGAACTGACCCCGGCCGACCTGGCCGATCAGGAATGGATCGGCGTGCAACACCGACAAAACGTCACCAGCCGCGACGACTTCGTCAGCGCCTGCATCCGCGCCGGCTTCACCCCGGACATCCGCATGGAAGCCACCGAACCGTTTACTGCGTTGGGGCTAGTGGCGTCGGGGTTGGGGATTGCGATGATTCAGAAGGGATTGAGCAGGAATGCACCACCGGGCGTGGTGCTGCGTGAAGTGCCGTGGATTTCGTTTACCACGCCATTGTGGGCGGCGTGGCATCGGATCAATCTGCGGCCGTTGGTGGAGACGTTCCGCAAAGTGCTGACGGAGCCGCCGGCCGCTTAAGCCGAGATCAGTGTAGGAGTGAGCCTGCTCGCGAAGGCGGTGTGCCACGCGACATCATCTTTGTCTGATGGACCGCTATCGCGAGCAGGCTCGCTCCCACGTTTGTCCTGTGTGGCTCACAAAAGCGAGTCCACAAAGATCCCCTGTGGGAGCGAGCCTGCTCGCGATGAGGCTCTCACTG
>NZ_JBFULH010000767.1:0-1741 GCF_056400445.1 Pseudomonas sp. P5_B2
ACGTCGCTCCTTGTGGCGTACGAATGAACAGCTCCACACCCATCCAATTCTCCAGTGACCGGACTCGGCGACTGAAGGCCGGCTGAGTAACGTGGCGCGCTTCAGCGGCACGAACAAAGCTGCCGTATTCCGCAAGCGCTGAGAAATCTTCGAGCCAGACGAGTTCCAAGGGCAATGCCTCCTGTGCATAGGGCGCGGCATTAATAGCATTGGGCGGGGGTCATCGCAAAGCATAACGTGGGGCCACCAACAACAAGAGGAACCCGTCATGCGTATCGTCGACATCCGTGAAAAAACCGTCTCTATCGCTTCCCCAATCGCCAATGCCTACATCGATTTTTCGAAAATGACCTGCTCGGTCGTTGCTGTCGTCACGGATGTGATTCGCGATGGTAAACCCGTTATCGGTTACGGCTTCAACTCCAACGGCCGCTATGGTCAAGGCGCGTTGATGCGTGATCGCTTCCTGGCACGTATCACCGAAGCCGACCCGGAATCCCTGCTCGATAAAGAACATGACAACCTGGACCCGTTCGCCATCTGGAAAGCCCTGATGACCAACGAAAAACCAGGTGGTCATGGTGAGCGCTCGGTCGCCGTCGGCACCATCGACATGGCTGTCTGGGATGCCGTCGCCAAGATCGAAGGCAAGCCGCTGTATCGCCTGCTGGCAGACCGTTACCGCAACGGTGTGGCTGATGACAAAGTCTGGGTCTACGCCGCTGGCGGTTACTACTATCCGGGCAAAGACGACGCCAAGCTTCAAGACGAGATGCGCAGCTATCTGGATCGCGGCTATGACGTGGTCAAGATGAAGATCGGTGCTGCGCCACTGGCTGACGATATTCGTCGCATCGAATCGGTACTCAAAGTAGTGGGTGATGGCCGTCGCCTGGCCGTAGATGCCAATGGCCGCTTTGATCAAAAGACCGCCATTGCCTATGCCGAAGCGCTGAAACCCTACAACCTGTTCTGGTACGAAGAAGCAGGCGATCCGCTCGACTATGCCTTGCAGGCTGAGCTGGCTAATCACTACGACCTGCCGATGGCCACCGGGGAAAACCTGTTCTCCCATCAAGATGCCCGAAACCTGCTGCGCCACGGTGGCATGCGTGCAGATCGCGACTTTGTTCAATTCGACTGCGCGCTGTCCTACGGTCTGGTCGAGTACATGCGCACCCTGAAAGTCATGGAAGAAATGGGCTGGTCGTCGCGCCGCGTTGTTCCGCACGGGGGTCATCAGATGTCCCTGAACATCGCCGCAGGCCTGCACCTGGGCGGTAACGAATCCTATCCGGACGTGTTCCAGCCATTTGGCGGGTTCGCTGACGGGATTCGTGTGGAAAACGGTTACGTCGGTTTGCCGGATATTCCGGGGGTTGGCTTCGAGGCCAAGTCCGCCTTGTACGCCGTGATGCGCGAGCTGGGCGAAGGCTGATAGCCCCCGGAGCGACGGCCTCCTGCAAGAGGCCGTCGTTATCAGGCGTCACTCACTGACGCCACGCCACACGCCCATCACAATAATAAAATGAGGTGCTCCCGTGGAAATCTCCAAGTCCCGCTGGTACAGCCAGCTGTATGTGCAGGTGCTGATCGGTATCGTGATCGGTGCAGCAATCGGTCACTTTGAACCGCAATTCGGAGCCAAGCTCCAACCTTTTGCAGATGGCTTTATCAAGCTCATCAAAATGCTGTTGGCGCCTATTATTTTCGGTACCGTCGTCGTTGGTATCGCCAAGAT
>NZ_JBFULH010000768.1:0-1739 GCF_056400445.1 Pseudomonas sp. P5_B2
ACATTGGCTGGTCCAACATCGGCGTCTACAACCAAGGCATGATGGCCGGTCGCACCCCTCACCTCGATAAGCTCGCCAATGAAGGCATGCGCTTTACCGATTACTACGCCGAGGCCAGTTGCACAGCCGGACGCGCCAACTTCATTACTGGTGAACTGCCGATCCGTACCGGCATGACCACCGTCGGCCAGGCCGGCTCGCCCATCGGCATTCCCGCCCAAGCCGTGACCATCGCCACCGCCCTGAAATCCATGGGTTACGCCACGGGTCAGTTCGGCAAGAACCACCTGGGTGACCTCAACCAATTCCTGCCCACCGTTCACGGCTTTGACGAGTTCTTTGGTTACCTCTACCACCTCGATGCCATGGAAGACCCGGCGCATCCCAATTATCCGAAAGAGCTGCTGAATACCGTTGGCCCGCGCAACATGGTGCACAGCTGGGCAACGACGACCGACGATACGACTGAGATGCCACGCTGGGGCAAGGTAGGCAAACAGAAAATCGAAGACGCCGGCACGCTTTACCCGGAGCGAATGGAGACGGTGGACGACGAAATCCGCGACAAAGCTTTCGCTTTCGTGGACAAGGCCAAACAGGATAAAAAACCGTTCTTCCTGTGGTTGAACCCGACCCGCATGCACATCGTTACTCACCTGTCCGATAAGTACCAAAATCTGCGCACCTCGGAAAATGGCTGGTCGGAACAGGAAGCAGGCATGGCGCAACTCGACGACATCGTCGGTGAAGTAATGGCCAAGCTGAAAAAAGAAGGCATGGATGAAAACACCATTGTGGTCTTCACCACCGACAATGGTGCGGAAAACTTCACCTGGCCAGACGGCGGCACCACCCCGTTTGCCATGGGTAAAGGCACCGTAATGGAAGGCGGCTTCCGGGTGCCTGCAATCGTTCGCTGGCCCGGTAACGTGCCGGCTAACACGATTGGCAACGGCATCATGTCCGGTATGGACTGGTTCCCGACTTTCGTAACTGCGGCGGGAAATCCGAACATCACCCAAGAACTGCTCAAGGGCAAACAACTGGGTGACACGACTTACAAAGTGCACCTCGATGGCTACGACCAGACACCGATGATCACCGGCAAAGGTCCGTCAAACCGGCATGAGATTTGGTACTTTGGGGAGAGCGCCCTGGGTGCAGTCCGCATCGATGACTTCAAATACCGTTTCATCGATCAGCCTGGCGGCTGGCTGGGCGCCAAGGTTGCACTGGACATGCCGATCCTGACCAACTTGCGACTCGATCCGTTCGAACGCATGGGCTGGCCGGAAAACATGGCAGCCAGCGGCTCGCTGGCCTATTTCGAGTGGTTCAAGTTCCAGTTCTGGCGCTTTGTGTTTGTTCAGGGTCAGGTAATGAAGCTGGCCGAAACCGCGATTGAGTATCCGCCGATGCAAAAAGGCGCGAGCTTCAACCTGGATGCGGTCAAGGAAAAGATCGAACACGCACGAACGGCAATGGGTAAATAAATCATCGACTACAAGGGCGGCCAATATTGGCCGCCTTTTCTATAGCGATCATTTATTTATGCTTTAAGGACAACCTATGCAGAACAAAAAATTCGCCTTTCCTGCTGTGGCGATGCTGACATTTTGCTGTCAGCAGGTTCAGGCGGGCGGCATCATGCTCTACGAAATCGGCACCGATAACGTCGGCCTGGCCAATGCCGGCGCCGCCGCCCGAGCTCAAGGCCCCTCCACCATTGCCAGTAACCC
>NZ_JBFULH010000769.1:0-1738 GCF_056400445.1 Pseudomonas sp. P5_B2
GCCAGGAGACGACCATGAGCAGCACGCACGCCCAGAAAAATTTGCTTGAGCATTACGTAAAAAAGATCCTCGCCGCGCCGGTGTATGACCTGGCGATCCGTACGCCGTTGCAATCGGCGCCCGCGCTCTCCGAGGTGTTGGGTAATCAGATCCTGCTCAAGCGCGAGGACTTGCAACCAACGTTTTCCTTCAAGATTCGCGGCGCCTACAACAAGCTGGTGCAACTCAGTGATGAGCAAAAGGCGCGCGGCGTGATCACCGCGTCGGCGGGCAATCATGCCCAGGGAGTAGCGCTGGCGGCGAAAGTGTTAGCAATTGCCGCGACCATCGTCATGCCGTGTACTACGCCGGAACTGAAAGTGCTCGGGGTTCGAAGTCGTGGGGCGGAGGCTGTGCTGCACGGCGAGAGTTTTCCGTTCGCCCTCGACTATGCGTTGAGCCTGGCCCAACAAACCGGTTGCACCTTTGTTTCGCCCTTCGACGACCCGGACGTGATCGCCGGGCAGGGCACCGTGGCGATGGAGATCCTGCGCCAACATCAAGGCCCGCTCGACGCGATCTTTGTGCCGGTGGGCGGTGGAGGTTTGATCGCAGGCATCGCCGCGTACGTCAAATACCTGCGACCTGAAGTGCGCATCATCGGCGTCGAGTCAGAACATTCGGCGTGTTTGGCGGCAGCGCTACAAGCGGGTGAGCGGGTTGTGCTGCCGAGCGTCGGCACTTTCGCCGATGGGGTGGCGGTGGCGCAGATCGGCACTTATGGCTTCGAAGTCTGCCGGTTTTGCGTTGATGAGGTGTTGACGGTCAGTAACGACGAACTGTGCGCCGCCATCAAGAATATCTACGACGATACGCGCTCGATCACCGAAGCGTCCGGCGCGCTGGCGGTAGCGGGCATCAAAAAATACGTCGCGCAAACCGGTGTCCGTGGTCAGACGCTGGTGGCCATCGATTCGGGGGCCAACATCAATTTCGACAGCTTGCGCCATGTGGCCGAGCGCGCAGCGTCAAGCTGCGCGCCAGCGTGATGCGGGGTGAAGTTATTCCTGAACGGCTTTCTCAACCTTGCTCGACGCCGACCAGATTCGATAGCGGACTTCGATGTCTTTTGGCACGTAAAGCACGATCGGCAACTTACTGTTGTAGCGCAGCAAGAAACCGTCGCCGGATACGGGTACGAATTCTTTTTTGCTCGTGCCGTCCGGGCAGGCCATGAGTGTGCTCATCGGGCCGATGACTTTTTCCAGCCGGTAGAACGGGTAGCCCCAGCCTTCCAGGTTTTTCTCGTCAAGCATCCCGCCCAGACGTTGGCGGTTGCAGTCCACGGTCAGAGTCTTGCCAGCAAGGATTTCGACCTGGAAGTCGTCCTCTTTGGTTTGTGGGGCGAGGTGAATGACCTGGCGGGTAAAGCCGCTTTCCGGTTTGGGGAAGGGAGCGATGGATTCAAGCGTTGCGCCATGAGCGATGCTCGACAGCCCGGTAACCATTAGTCCGACAGTCGTCGTAAATGTCATAGTACCCATGATGCCTCCTTGCTTGTAATCAATTTGTGGCGCCATTCTTACTGTGCTGTGGCGCCAATGCAATCTCGCTGCGATCAGTCTGCAAAATGCAGTAGCGCCGTCGACCTTTCTTGCAGATTGCACGATGGTTTTTTGCAGCTTAGGTGCTAAGCCATTGATTTGCCAATGAGCTGCACAGCGAAATTCCAGGCATGTTTTATGCTTTAACTGTTCTT
>NZ_JBFULH010000770.1:0-1737 GCF_056400445.1 Pseudomonas sp. P5_B2
CGCCACCTCTCGCCGAGATCTACGATATCGCCGTCATCGGTGGCGGGATCAATGGCGTGGGGATCGCAGCGGATGCCGCCGGCCGCGGCCTTTCGGTGTTCCTTTGTGAAAAGGATGACTTGGCCAGCCACACGTCTTCGGCCAGCAGCAAGCTGATCCACGGTGGCCTTCGCTACCTCGAACATTACGAATTCCGCCTGGTGCGCGAAGCCTTGGCCGAACGCGAAGTGCTGCTGGCCAAGGCGCCGCACATCGTCAAGCAAATGCGTTTCGTGTTGCCGCATCGGMCGCACCTGCGTCCCGCATGGATGATTCGCGCCGGCCTGTTTCTGTATGACCACCTCGGCAAACGAGAAAAACTGGCTGGTTCAAAAAGCCTCAAGTTCGGCCCGGACAGCGCGCTTAAAAACGAAATCACCAAAGGCTTTGAATACTCCGATTGCTGGGTCGATGACGCGCGCCTTGTGGTTCTGAACGCCATGGCCGCCCGCGAAAAAGGCGCCCACGTTCATACCCAGACCCGTTGCGTCAGCGCTCGTCGCACCAAGGGTTTGTGGCACCTGAACCTGGAACGCGCCGATGGCAGCCTGTTTTCGATCCGCGCCAAGGCATTGGTGAATGCAGCCGGCCCATGGGTTGCCAAGTTCATTCGTGACGACCTGAAGATGGAATCGCCATACGGCATTCGCCTGATTCAGGGCAGCCATCTGATCGTGCCGAAACTGTATGAAGGCGAACATGCGCATATTCTGCAAAACGAAGATCAGCGCATCGTCTTCACCATTCCGTACCTGAACCACTTCACCCTGATCGGCACCACCGACCGTGAGTACACCGGCGATCCGGCTGCAGTTGCGATAACCGACGGCGAAACCGATTACCTGTTGAACGTGGTCAACGCCCACTTCAAAAAGCAAGTCAGCCGCGACGACATTTTGCACAGCTATTCCGGTGTTCGGCCTCTGTGCAATGACGAGTCCGATAACCCGTCAGCCGTCACCCGCGACTACACCCTGGCGCTGTCCGGCACCGGTGAAGAAGCGCCACTGCTGTCGGTGTTTGGCGGCAAGTTGACCACGTATCGCAAACTGGCTGAATCAGCGCTGGCGCAACTGGCGCCGTACTTCACCCAGATAAAGCCAAGCTGGACAGCCAGCTCCACGCTGCCGGGCGGCGAAGACATGACCACCCCGCAAGCCTTGTGCGCCTTGATCCGCGACAAGTTCGACTGGGTACCGACCGAAATCGCCCGCCGTTGGGCCACCACCTATGGCAGCCGCACCTGGCGCATGCTCGAAGGTGTGCAGGACCTCAGTGATATGGGTGAGCACATCGGTGGTGGGCTCTACACCCGTGAAGTCGATTACCTGTGCAGCGATGAGTGGGCAACCACCGCGCACGACGTATTGTGGCGTCGCAGCAAGCTAGGGTTGTTCACCACTGCGGTGGAACAGCAGAAATTGGTGGATTACCTGAGCAAGGTTGGACAGAACCGCAACAAGATCGAAGCGGCCTGATCGGCCTCCGGTTAAAGCAAAGCCCCTGGATCGAGAGATTCAGGGGCTTTTTGCATTCTCCGACACCACCAATCCCCTGTAGGAGCCGGAGGCTCGCCCGCGATGGCGGTCTTCCAGCCAATACCTGTGGTGACTGACACGCAGCCATCGCGGGCRAGCCTGGCTCCTACAGGGGTATGTGCCTGCTATCTAATTCGGTTTTCCGAACGCGACCCATCAG